>CAYJLO010000020.1:0-38684 GCA_964370835.1 uncultured Desulfovibrionaceae bacterium | reverse complement strand
GGGGGGAGGGACCGTTTTTTAAAGGTCCCTCCCCCCAGAGAAAATAAAAACCTAAATAAAAGCCTAAAACTAAACCACAAAAAAAACTAACGTGTTAACTTGCGGAACTTCACGCGTGTGGGCGTGTCGGCACCTTTGCCAAGACGTTTTTTGCGGTCAGCTTCATATTCAGAATAGTTACCGTCAAAGAAGGTCACGGTGGAATCTCCTTCGAAGGCGAGAATATGGGTGGCGATGCGGTCAAGGAACCAGCGATCGTGGCTGATGACCAGAACGCAACCGGCGAAGTTGTCTAAGGCATCTTCAAGGGCGCGCATGGTGTTTACGTCAATGTCGTTGGTGGGTTCGTCAAGGAGGATGACGTTGGCACCGGACTTGAGCATGCGAGCTAGGTGCAAGCGGTTACGCTCTCCACCGGAAAGTACGTCGACGGGCTTTTGCTGATCTTGACCGGCAAAGTTGAAGCGCGAGCAGTAGGCGCGGGCGTTCATTTCTTTGGTGCCAAGCTTGATGGTTTCCATGCCTTCACTGATGATTTCGTACACGGTTTTGCCGGGGGTTAAGGAGTCGCGTCCTTGGTCCACGTAGGCAAAATCAACGGTATCACCCACGAGGAGCTCACCGGCGTCGGGCTTTTCAAGACCCACAAGCATTTTAAAGAAGGTGGACTTACCTGCACCGTTGGGACCCACGATGCCTACGATGGCACCGGGCTGAATGAGGCAGTTGAGATCTTCCACAAGAAGCTTGTCACCAAGGCTTTTTTTGAGGCCCTTGGCTTCCACAACGCTTTTGCCCAATCTTTGTCCCGGTGGGATGTAAATTTCAAGATCTGGTGCCAGCTTTTCACTTTCGTGGGAGAGCATGGCTTCATAGGCATTGATACGCGCTTTACCCTTGGCATGACGTCCTTTGGGGGACATGCGAATCCATTCCAATTCTCTGTCCAAAGTTTTTTGGCGTTGAGCTTCGGATTTTTCTTCGTGGGCAAGGCGTTTTTGCTTTTGCTCCAACCAAGAAGAGTAATTGCCCTTCCAGGGAATACCACGGCCGCGGTCAAGCTCTAAAATCCAACCGGCCACATTGTCAAGGAAGTAACGATCGTGTGTTACGGCAATGACGGTGCCGGGGAAGGTGGAGAGGAAGCGCTCAAGCCAGGATACGGATTCGGCGTCAAGGTGGTTGGTGGGTTCGTCAAGGAGCAAAATGTCGGGGCTTTGAAGTAAAAGACGACAAAGGGCTACGCGACGGCGCTCACCACCGGAGATGACGGAAACGGGCGTATCACCGGGAGGGCAACGCAAGGCATCCATGGCCATTTCCAAGCGTGCGTCAAGATCCCAGATGTTTTTGGCATCCATGATATCTTGCACTTTGCTTTGCTTTTCGATGAGAGCGTCCATTTCTTCAGGTTCCATGGGCTCTGCAAATTTTTCGTTGATGGCTTCGTATTCTTTGGCAATATCTACCAATTCTTGTACGCCTTCTTCCACAACTTGGCGCACGGTACGCTCTTCGTTGACCAGAGGCTCTTGCTCCAAATAACCAATGGTATGGCCGGGAGCCAGCACTGTTTTGCCGTCAAATTCGTTGTCTACGCCGGCCAAAATGCGCAAAAGGGAAGATTTCCCTGCGCCGTTAAGGCCGAGTACACCAATTTTTGCACCGTAAAAATAGGAAAGGGAAATATCTTTGAGCACTTCCCTTTGTCCATGTCGCTTGGTGACGCGAATCATGGAGTAAATAATTTTATCTACTTCATTACTCATACTAATCCCCATTAATGGTTGTTTATTTGTTTAAAATTTCTTGTAAATGTGTGCGGGCAAAGTCAAGACTTGGGTCAAGCTCCAGAGCCGTTTGTAAAAAATGCTTTGCGTCTTCATCATTGCCGAGGAATTTGTGACAAAGTCCCAAGTTGGCAATGTCCATGACGGAGCCTTTGTCTATGCGCAAAACTTGCGCAAAGTCTTCGGCGGCCAAGGCGTATTCTTTGAGTTTAAAGTGAGCCACGCCGCGCAAGTTTCCGTATTCCTTCATGTCGGGACAATACGCAAAGGCTCTACTAAGGAAGGGCAAAGCTTCTTGCCAGCAATCTTGAAGTGTTAAACTGTAGCCGGCATAAAAGGCCGCAAGCCCTTTGGAGTCACTTTCTGGCTGAAGAGGCTCAGCAGTGGCAAAAAGCGCATGGGCACGGGGGTAATCTTCTTGGCGCAAGGCCAACATGGCTTGGAAGAAGGGGATGAAGTGTGCCTTGGGGTAGGCTTGCTCTAAAAGGCTAAGACCGTGCAAGGCTGTGGTTTCATCGCATTCTTCAGCAAGGATACGTCCCACAAAAAGGCCAAGGCTTTGGTTCTTATCTCTCTCGCGAAAGGCAAGGCCGGGCACAAGGCAATAGTGGGTGTGAATGCCAAGCTTAGGGTGCATGGTGGAGATGGCATATATGGGGTAGCCAAGCTCTTGTAAGCCGCCAATAAGGCTTTGTACTTCTTCAAAAATATCTTCATTTATGACGGAAGGTAGGCTTTCTAAAGTGCATGTGGGGCCTTGCTCCAGCCAGGCTATATCTTCAAGCTTTTCAAACTTGGTGAGACCTGAAGCCTCGTAGCAAGCTGAGGTGCAAAAGTCTCCGCCAAGTTGCGCTACTTCGGTGACGGCACGTATGGCAGCTTTAGCAGGGCTGGCGGCGGTGCCGGCGGTGAAAACGATTTCTGACGTGGCAGGAAAAGTGCTCAGGTCATAGGCCACGGCGCCCACGGTGGGCACAGGCATATTTAAGGAGAAGTCCTTTAATATAATGCGTATATTTTCTCGCTCAAAGGCGGCCAATAAAGCTTGCAAGGTGGGGTCTTCAATGCTTTGCGGATCAATGGTGGGGCAAATGCTTTGCTCGCGGTCAATGATGCAGCAAACATGACGCTCTACCAATTCGCAAAGGCCTTGTAAGATGGATTCTTCTTCGGTGTTTCCGGCACTGGTGCCGTTGAATTCACCAAGTTTTTTGAACCAATTGAGCGGTGCCCACACTTCTCGTCCGCGCACAAGATCGGTTACGGGGAAAAACTGCCATGGGAGTAAATCTAGCAAAAGCTCTGCTGTTTGCGGAGCAAGGGAATCTTCCACCGCTTGGAGAATGTGCTCAATGGGTATAAGTGTTTCGCCAAATTTTGTTTTGGCTTCACTCCATGTGCACGTGACACACTTAGGGAGTTCATCCCAAAAGGTGAAAAAGGAGTAGCGCTCCATGAGTTCCATGAGGGCTGAAGCTTCAGCTTGGATGGCGGAGGCACCTTTTCCCATTTGTTTGCGCGTGGGCATGATGCGTTTGGCATCTTGACCGCAATTGCTCAAAAACACAGGGATGCCCAGTCTGCCAATATCTACGCGTTTGGTGCTAGATAAGATGTCTAAGTCAATGTTTTGTAAGCGCTGACGCACGTGGGCCACGGTGTCGGCCGGAGACATGGCTTTATCCAGCTCAAGGCTGTGTGTTTTGGGGCAAGATTGTAAGGTTATCATTTGGCCTCCAAAATATGTAAAGCATAGACGCGTTTTTCTTCTTCACCTTGCTCGTTGGTGCCGCGTACACCCACGAGGAGCTCTTGAATGGTGAAAACTTTGGCCGCTTGTTTAAAGAAACGAGGGCGTTTACGCGCCATATCTGTGCATAAAATAGCTTTTCCGCCGGCTTTAAGGTGACGTTGTAAGCACTTAATAAGGGGGCGATGTAAATCTTCCAAGTAGAGGATTTCAGAGGCGGCAATCATGTCAAAGCATGTGTCACCAAGGGACGCGCGGCTGTCGGTGATGTCCACATGGCGCACTTGGACAGTGTCCTCAAGATTGTTTTTTAGCACATTGGCTTTGGCGAAAAGCAGCGCATCGTCCACAACATCGCTAATGCAAACGGAAGAAAAACCGTAGCGGCTGGCGAGCAAACCCAAGGTGCCGCAGCCAGCTCCAAGCTCAAGGAGGCTTTTGCCTTCAGGCTCTAATTTACGCAAATAGCGCCCAAGCACAAAAGAAGCCGGCCACACTTTGGCCCATAGGGGGAGATCCTTTAAGGGATTGTGAATGGCTTTTTTGTCAATGAGCTTGTCTAGATGCTCGGTCATATTGGTGATGGATAGCACGTCTAAAGGGCTATCGTCCACATGGAGGGGTTCAAAATCAACAGTGAATTTTTGCTGTATTTGTTCTAAGAGTGCATCAAGTGCCGTTTTTGTCATGGAATATCCTGTAGGGAATTTGAATGAGGCATTTTGTCTTTTTTTGTGCCGATAGGCAAGCATTTTATGTGGCTTCTCACAAAGATGTATTTTGTACCTTGACAGTGAAGCTAAACTTACATAAACGAGGAAAAATATTCTTTTTTTAAGGTGAATACATATGCAGAAACAGAAAATATCCTTGGCTGGCTCTTATGCGTGGGCTTTATTTGCTCTTATGGGTGTGGCGTATATGCTTACGCCTTTCCATCGAGTGAGTCCCGCCATCATGGCCACAGATATTATGGGCACCTTGAGCCTCGATGCTCCGGCCATGGGTGTGCTGGCTTCTGTATTTTTCGTAACTTACGGAATTATGCAAATTCCCGGCGGCTTACTCACCGATGGAGTGGGGCCTCGACGTTTGCTTCCCACCATGGTGGCCATTTCAGCTGTGGGGGCATGCATTTTTGGCATGGCAGATTCTTTTGCCATGGCTGTACTTGGCCGCGGACTCATTGGTGTGGGCGTATCTGTTATTTTTCTTTGTGCCATGAAGATTATTGGGCAATGGTTTGCCCCTTGGGCCTTTGCTCGCATGAGTGGCATGTTTTTAGGCATGGGCGGCGTGGGTATGTTTTTGGCGGCAACGCCTCTGGCCTTGGGGTGTGAACTTTGGGGTTGGCGCGCCATGTTTTATGGCTTTGCCGTCGGTAGCCTTGTACTAGCCAGTTTACTTTTTATGGTGGTGCGCGATGCCCCCAAGGAAGAAGAGCCTGCAATGGATGCTCCCACCGAAGCACAGCCCGCAAAGCTCATTGACTGGCAGCTCATGTTGCATAATTTCAAAATAATCACCAAACATCGTGATTTTTGGTGTGCTTGTGTATGGGCCTTTTGTCAGTTTAACTTGCATATGAGTTTCGGCGGCTTGTGGGGTGGCACGTATTTGCGTCATACCCATGGTCTAAGCCTTGTGGAAGCGGGAAATGTGCTTAATATGGCGGGGCTTGGCGTGGTGGCCGGTGGTTTCTTCATGGGATGGTTGTGTGATACGGTGTTTAAATCCAGTCGCAGAACCATGATTTTTGCTTCGCTGGTACTGACACTTAATTTTGTGATCTTGGCTCTATGGGGACATGTGTTACCTGTATGGAGCCTTTACATATGGTTCTTTATTCTTTCTGCCTTGGGTGTGCCTGCCATGTCGGTGGCTTTTTCTGCCATGCGTCATATTTTTGGTATTTCTGCCACGGGCTCCGCCTGTGGTTTACTCAATTGTTTGCCTTCCGTGGGTATGCTGTTATTTCAGCCTTTGACGGGCTTTTTCTTGGAATTATATCCCAAAACTCAAGGTATGTTTCCGCCTGAAGCCTACGGCACTGCGTGCTGGCTCTATGTGGGAGCAGGTGTGCTGGGCATGCTGGGAGCTTTTTGCATGCGTGAGCCAAAAGTGTAGGGGAGAGGTGGGGAGATGAAAAAAATTATTTTTTGCAGTGTAATATTATTGCTGTGTGCGCATGGTGCGTTGGCGCAAACGAATCTTCTCATGGAAAATTACGAAGATTATGGCGTGCACCATATGGATTTAAAAAAGTATTTTCATGACATGGAAGGGTGTGCCGTTTTGCTTAATCCTGGTAAGCAAAGTTTTACCCTCTACAATGCACCCTTGGCTAAACAGCGATTTTCACCTTTTTCCACATTTAAAATTGTTTCTGCTTTACTCGGCTTAGAATTTGGTGTTGTGAAAGATCAAACAAGTAAAATGCGCTACTCCGGGACCAAATATTGGTATGAGCCGTGGAATAAGGATTTAACTTTTAAGGAAGCTTTTCAATTTTCCGGGGTGTGGTATTTTCGCCAGCTTATTGATAAAATACCCATGAAAACCATGCAACAGGCCTTGGAAAAAATACATTATGGCAATGCCGACGTATCTGCCTGGCAAGGCAATGGTAGCAATCCATTGAAAGAACTAAACGGTTTTTGGCTGAATTCTTCTTTAAGAATTTCTCCCTTGGAACAAACAAAGGTTATGTATACGCTTTTTTCCATGGGTAGTTCTTTTTCTGCATCGCACAGAGAGCTTGTGGAAAGCTTTATGCAAGTGGGGCATGGGGCAGTGCATGGAAAAACAGGCTCCGATGGGCGTGGACAAAGTTGGTTTGTGGGTTATGTTAAAAAGGGAATGTTTAAAGATTACTTTGCCTTTTATGTGAAAAATGCCAAAGACGCGCAACCGCATGCTAAAAATATAGCACTGGAATTTTTTGCTAATAACGAGTAGAGTGCCGCACAGGCATTGTGTATAGTAGTCTACATTTTTTTACAGCACGTTCTCCCAGCGAAGCCGCCCGTGTATTATGCTGATTTTGTTTGATGATTTTTGGGATGTATGTTTGCTGAACAGCTTGTGAGAAGGGATAGAAATCCTTTTAAAAATAGATAAAATTTTCCAGCATGTTGCTTGGTGTGCTCGTTGAAATGTATAAAACTATGTATGCATATTGCCTTGATGCTTTTCATGGTTATCTTATGTGGGTAATCATTGTGCGCCAAGGAATGTGTCTTAGTAGTCATAATAAGGTGGTTGCATGCTTTTTGTGATGAGTCTCATTGTTTTGTTGGTTTTACTGTGCTATACAAAGCCTGCAGTTGCTGCGACCAGCGTTCAAAAGGGGAGTGCTCGAGTTGAATTACCTCGATTAACTCTTGTGGCCACAGGTGGTACCATTGCTGGTACGGCGCCTTCGGCTGAGAATCTTACCAATTATACCTCCGGCGTATTGAGCGCCAAAGAACTCATTGATGCACTGCCTGTGTTGGGTGATGTTGCGCAAATTACAGGTGAACAATTTTCGAATATCGGTAGTGAAAACCTGCGATTGGACGATGTTCTTTGCTTAGCTAAAAGAGTAGATGAACTTTTGCAAGATGCCAGTTGCGATGGTGTTGTGATTACTCACGGTACGGATACTTTGGAAGAAACGGCGTATTTTTTGAATTTAGTGTTAAAAAGTGAAAAGCCCGTTGTCTTGGTGGGTGCCATGCGGCCTTCCACAGCCATAAGTGCCGATGGCCCTTTAAATTTATTGCATGCTGTATCCGTGGCTGCCAGTGCCGAAGCGCATGGGAAGGGCGTGCTGATAGTGCTTGGTGGGCATATTCTTTCTAGCCGTGAGGGGACAAAGTCTAATACCTTGTCAGCGGAAACGTTTAAAGCGCATGAGCTGGGCATATTAGGGTATGTTGTTGATTTGCAGCCTGTCTTTTATAGAAATGTTTTGCGTAAACATACAACGCAAACCGAGTTTTTTTTAGATGCCATCGAGACGTTGCCACGTGTGGATATTTTTTATCAATATCTTGATGTGTCGCCAGAGCTTTGCAAGGTTATGGTGGAAAGTGGACCGCGAGCCATGGTCATAGCCGGTATGGGTGATGGCACCATTTCTCAAGGGATTGAGAGACTTTTGCAAGAAGCTGCGGCAAGGGGCATGGTTATTGTTCGCTCATCGCGAGTGGGGTCTGGTATGATTACTCCGCAAAATAATGATATCAGTTCTGGGTTTTTATATTCAGATAATTTGACGCCGCAAAAAGCACGAATTTTACTTATGCTTGCTTTAACGGTTAGTGATGATTTAGAAAAAATACAAAATATGTTCATGGTGTATTAATGTTTACTTGGTGTAAAATAACCTCATATTTCTGGTGTTGCCATGTTTGATGCATTTTTTTCTCGTATGAGGTCTTCTCATCATCATATGGAAGTAAAGTTTTCCTTGTTCAATGTATCTTCCTTGGTGGTTGTGCTCCTTCTTCTTTTTATTGCAGTGTATAGCATCACGATAAAACTAGCCAATTCCATATCTAAAGATTATGTGGAGCTCTATTCTTTTAAAACTGCTTCTACTCTGAATTCTCAAATTATACGAGATATCAGCGTGTTAAAGTCACTTGCTCAGTCAAAAAAGTTTCAAGACTGGCTCGTGGATGTGGATAACCCAGAAAAAAAGATCAACGCCTATAATGAGTTAAGAGCGTATACGCAAACTTTACAAAATGGAATTTTGTACTTTGGTGTGGCCTCTTCTCATGGGGAATATAGCTTTGATACCACAACGATATTTGAGCAATTTAATCCTAGCGCTCATATTAGTATAACAAATCCAGAAGATGGTTGGTATTATGAGGCCTTACGGTCTAAGCACGATTATGTGCTCAATGTAGATACTGATAAAATTCTTAATCGTACCTTGGTGTGGATTAACTACAAAGTTATTTCTGCTGATGGAAAAAGCTTGGGGGTCATTTGTACAGGTGTACCCTTTGGCACGGTGATAAACTCTGCTTTTGATCAGTATGAGGCTTCTAATATTCGCGGCATTGTTATAGATCAAAATGGATTTGTGCAAATGGATAGTGCTGATGATAGAGTTGCCTTCGTGGATAATAGCTTTTTGCATATTAAGGATGTTTTTTCTCATTCCAAGTTTCATCAAGTATTGGACGATTATCTTTCAACCATTAAGGGATATTTCTTTGTTTCTGATCGCCCAGAAGTGGTGGACTTAGAAGAAGAGGGAGCCTATGACTATGCTGCCATCACTCCCATTGAGCATACTAGTTGGACTGTAATTACATTTTTTAGCACGGATAAGCTTTTTTCATTCGGTAAATTTTCCCATTTATTATGGGCTGCTGTGGGCTTTTTATTTTTATATGTATGCATCATTACCCTTGTGGGGCGTAGGCTTATTTTTAGGCCTTTGGCGCAAATGCTAGATTCTTTAAGATTTAATGTTGATACAACTTCTTCTGCCAATGATAATATACAAGTTTATGGGCTAGATAGGCCAGATGAACTGGGCAGGCTTGCTCATACAATTCAAGATTTACGTGAAGATTTAGATAGTAAAAATAAAGAACTTTTGGAAACTCTTGATAAAGCAGGCATGGCCAATCAGGCTAAATCAAACTTTTTGGCGCATATGTCTCATGAAATGCGCACTCCCATGAATGCCATCATTGGCATGTCCAAAATAGCTAAAGAATCTTCTGACAGAGAAAAGATTTTTACATGTTTTTCTAAAATAGAAGTGGCTTCAGAACACTTGCTTGGTGTTATTAATAATGTGCTCGACATGTCTAAAATTGAAGCCAAAAAGGTTGTTATTCAGTATGAGTCTTTAAACTTTATTAAAATGTTTCAAAGTATAGCCTCTGTTGTGAATTTTGGCATGGCAGAAAAAGGCTTACAATTTTCTTTAGATATACAACCAGATGTGCCAAGGTATATTGTTTCCGATGAACAACGCCTTGTTCAGGTTATCATGAATTTTCTTTCCAACGCTGAGAAGTTTACTCCCAAGGGAGGTTTTGTGACGCTGCGTGTGGAAGTGGTTGAAAAAGGCACGGATAAATGTTTCATAAAAGTGTCTATTATTGATACGGGAATGGGGGTTGCCAAAGAGCAACAGAAAAGACTTTTTTCTCCTTTTCAGCAAGCTAATAGCAATATTTCGCATAAATTTGGCGGTGCTGGTTTGGGACTATCCATTTGTAAGCAGATAGTAGAGCTTTTGGATGGAGAAGTTTTTTTTGACTCTGTGGAAAATAAAGGCACTAAAATAGGTTTTGTGGCCCCATTTGAGTTTTGTGATGGGCATCCATTCGAAGAGTCGGATGTGTTTGTTCCTTTAGAGCAGGAGCAAACGGTAAACCTTACAGGTAAGAAATTTTTATTGGTGGATGATATTGATATTAACCGCGAAATAGCCATGGCTCTGTTAGATGATACAGGAGTGAGCTTTGATGAGGCTGAAAATGGTCTACAGGCGGTGCAAAAATTTTCCGAGCATCCAGAAGAGTATGCAATGATTTTGATGGATATTCGTATGCCAGAGATGGATGGGTATGAGGCCACCAGAGCCATACGTGCTTTAGATGTTCCTCAGGCTCAGCGCATTCCTATCATTGCCATGACAGCCAATGCTTTTCAAGAAGATGTGGAGCAATGCTTAGAAAGTGGTATGAATGCGCATGTGGGTAAACCCATTAACCTTAATGAGCTTTTACTTATTATAAAGAAGTTTATGTAAGGCATGTTGTCAAAAGTATGAAATTTAGAGAGCGTATGCTCTTTGGTTCTTATTAAAAATTTTTTAAGCACTGTATGAAGACGCATGATTTTTTTATAGAACGGTAATGATGGTGCTTTCGTGGCGTGCTTGTACAAATTTTGAGCACTCACGATATATACAATGTTTTATTTTGTATTTTGCTCTATCTTGTTTTTTGTTTACACCTTGGAGGGGGCATGTCCGCAACGTCAAATATACGCACAATGTCTTGGAAAAATGCTTTAGAATTTAGATTTAGCTTTATTAATATTTCCATTTTTATTGTGATAATTGTTGCACTTTTTTTTATTATATACAATATTCTCACGTCCTTAGCTGATGAAGTTTCTCAAGATTATGCAGAGTTGTACTCGTTTAAGACAGCTTATTCTTTGAATTCGTTTTTAATGTATGACTTAGCTATTATGAAGTCTGTTGCCACATCAGAAAATGTGCGTGCTTGGTTTAAAAATGACCAAGATATGGAAGCTAAGAAAAAAGTTTTTGAAGAAACACAAGACTATGTAAGTAGATTGAATAATGGTTTTATTTACTATGGTATTTTGTCTTCTAAGAAAGAATATAATCTTAACAGAAATACGCAATGGAAAGATTTTACTCATAGTAGCTTTCTTGAAAGAGGCGCAGCTGAGGATGATTGGTATTTTAAAACTGAGCTTGCCAAAGAAGATTATGAACTCAATGTGGATACCGATAAAGTTCTGCATCGTACGCATGTTTGGATAAATTATAAAGTGATGTCTGCCACAGGAGAGTTTCTTGGCGTTATTTGTACTGGGGTAAATTTTGATAAAATACTTTTATCTGCTTTTGATCGGTACAAAGTAGATAATATCCGTGGTATTGTTATTAATAAACAGGGTTTTGTGCAAATGGATAGCGCTGATGAATATACGCAGCTTGTGCATGAGAGCTCTTGGCATATCAACGATATATTTACTCTCCCAACCTTTAATCAAGCCATAAATAAGTATCTTGCCTCCATAAAGGGATACTTTGCCACCATGCGTCGCCCCACCATGATGCGCCTTGATGGGGGGAGTCAATATTCCTACGTGGCCATGGCGCCCATAGAAGGTACCGACTGGACGGTAATTACCTTTTTTAGTGCTTCGTCTTTGTTTGCCTTACAACAAGTTGCTCCTTTATTATGGATAATATTGGGCTTGTTTTTGTTATATGTGCTCATTGTGACTCTTATAAGTCGACGGCTTATTTTTGTGCCCCTTGCAAAAATGATCCAAAGCCTCATACCTACTTTTAGCACTACGGTTGCAAAAGATGCGGCTAAAGAAGGCGTAGCAGTATATGGAAGCACCCGAAAAGATGAGCTGGGAAAACTGGCAAAAACCATACAAGAATTGCGTGAAAATCTTTCTGCAAATAATAAAGAATTGGCTGTAGCAGCAGATAAAGCTAAAATGGCCAGTGAGGCCAAGAGTAATTTCCTCGCACATATGTCGCATGAAATACGCACGCCCATGAATGCCATCATAGGCATGTCTAAAATTGGCAAAGATGCCCATGATGTGGATAAAGCTTACGCGTGCTTAAATAAGATTGAAAATGCTTCTACGCATCTTTTAGGCATCATTAATGATGTACTGGATATGTCGAAAATAGAAGCGAAAAAAATCGACATCGTGTTGGACGTTATGGATTTTTTACAAACTGTACAGCGCGTGTCCAACGTTATTGCCTTTAGGATGGCTGAAAAAGGTCAGCGATTTGTCATGGATCTTGACCCTCAGATTCCGCAGTACATTGTTTCAGATAGTCAGCGCATTGCGCAAGTTATTACTAATTTTCTTTCCAATGCACAAAAGTTTACTCCCGATGACGGTAAAATTACGCTGAAAACACAGCTTTTAGAACAAGATGAGCAGTCGTGCGTCATAAAAGTGTCGATTACCGATACAGGTATAGGTGTAGATAAAGAACAGCAAAAAAATCTTTTTCAGCCCTTTCAACAAGCGAATAATTCCATTTCGCATAAATTTGGCGGTACTGGCCTAGGGCTTTCCATTTGTAAACAAATTATAGAGCTTATGGGTGGAGAAATTTTCTTTGAATCTGAAGCAGGTAAGGGAACTTGCATTGGATTTACACTAACCTGTACTTTGCCTGACAATAATTATTGGACACATAAAGAAGACTTGGCTGTGGTGGATACTGAAGGTCCGTTGGATTTGACCGGTAAAACATTTCTTTTGGTGGAAGATATTGAAATTAACCGTGAGATTGTCATGGCACTGTTGGAGGATACGGGAGTATCCTTTGTGGTGGCAGAAAATGGTCTTCAGGGTGTACAAAAGTTTACAGAGAATCCTTCAGCGTATTCAGCCGTGCTTATGGATATACGCATGCCAGAGATGGACGGTTATGAAGCAACAAAAGCCATACGTGCTTTGGCCATACCAGAAGCTCAAACTGTTCCCATTATAGCCATGACAGCCAATGCTTTTCGAGAAGATGTGGAGCAATGCTTGGCTGTGGGTATGAATGCACACTTGGGAAAACCTATTAATTTTAATGAATTATTTTTATTATTGAAAAAATATGCCATGTAGTGGCGGATATATGTTTGCAAAAAAACACCTGTCTTCATTTAGGCAGGTGTTTTTTTTATGTGATATATGAGTGTTTACACAGGCACTTGTGGCGTGACAGCACCTTTTTTGTCATAGTTGAATTTAGTCTATGGCAAAGAGCTTGCGTAAGTAATGTGACATGTCTGTTCTGCTATAGATGGTTGTTTTATCTACATAGGGCGTGGACTTTCCTTTTGTATGCACAATGAAGGGAATGAAGGGCGTAGGTTCTCCAAAGTAGGACCTATGATCACCGTAAATGATGAGCGTTGTGCCTTCTTCCAAGGTGTCGTAATAGCGCGCAATGGCTTCATCTGTATCGCGGCATGCTTTATAGTAAGCTGCAAAACTGCCACTAAAAGGCTTGGCATTGTGTGCGGTATAATCTGGTTCATGCATGGAAATGGTAATGATAAAATCAAAGGATTTTCCATATACAGAAGGAACCTTATTTTGAATGTAATCAAATAAAGTGCCGTCGGAGTATATTTTGGCGTACCACTCTGTAATATGCGGATAGCCTGCCTTGCCAAGTTCTTCAGCAAAGTGCATATCTTGAAAGCCCATGAGTGGGTAGACCGTGCTTAAATTCATAAATGGGCCGTAGACATTATGGAACATACGAGTGTAAAAACCTTTTTGTGCCAGTTTTTCCACAATATTCCCCGAGAAATCTCTGACGAAATCATAGGCCATAAATTGCTCAGAAGATTTACGCGTGGTGAGTATTTCATAATCGGAATTGGCTGAGCCCAAAAGTTTCACGCCGTCTAGTTTTAACACCACAGAATTTTTTTGCAAACCATGGATAAAAGGCATCACTAGGGCCTTGTTAGATTTTTTGTTGAGGAGTTCATAGCCTAAACATTCCACTTGAATCATAACAATGCGTTGCCCCACGTCTATCATGGGTAATTTTTGTATATCTTGAGTGAGTTTGGCGCGTTCAAGGGAAAAAACGCCCTCCACTTTGGTGTAGAGCGCAGCTTGCCATTCAAAAAGAAAGGTCATCATGAAACCGCGCGCATTTATGCTATTGCGCAGATAGTCGCTTAAATTGGCCATGGGAGTGTGTTCAAAGGCAAAGGGGCGCACAAAGAAAGAGGTCAATTGCATGGAAAGGATAATGACACAAAGAGTGAGAAAAGTTTGAATTTTTTTCTGAAATTCAAAGGCACGAGCGTAACTTATCAGTATTTGTATCGCTATGATGGTAAGGGTAAGCACTGCGAGAACTTCCGCAGAAACATACGAAGATAAGGGAACACTTTGAGCATGGTTTAACGAATTTATAATACCTGTAACGGAAGGGATATTTCCCAGAATGCTGATATAAACATGAATGGTGATACATAAAAATATATGCAAAGGGAAAAGTATACGCTGTGCTACTTTAGGTAAATGTAATATAAAAAGTATACAAGCTATGTCGCACACTAAGCGGGTAAGGTAGCTTCTGGTGAAGACTATGGTACTGTAATTATTGTCAAACTCAATGTTAGATATGGTCTGTACATAGAGCACAAAAATGAGATTTATGAGAAAAAGTGCGCTTGAGGCCAAAAGGTCTTTGGGAATGGGCCAAAAGGAAGTAGATGTTTTTACAGTTTGCATATGATTTCTCTTTACCAAAGATGAATAAAATATACGATCCATGTGCCGTATACATACAATTGAGCACTTAACTGTGCAGCACTGCCCATGTCTTTTGCTTTTTTTGACAGGTCATGTTTTTCTAAGGAAACTCTATCTACCACATTTTCTATGGCGCTATTGAGCAACTCAACAATAATGCAGAGAACACAAGGGAGCACAAGTAACATTTTTTCTGCGAAATCTGAGCCCAAAAAAAGACCGGCTGGAATGCCAATGCAACTAAGTATACTTATTTGGCGAAAAGCCTCTTCATCTTGCCATGCAGCTTTATACCCTTGAAGGGAATAAGAGAGGGCATTGTAGATGCGAGTGAGGCCCACGCGCCCCTTGAAAGAATTTCTTTGCGATTGTTTCATTCCTATGCACCTCTATTTTTTATGGGTACGTCACCTCCAAGGTAAGGTCAAGGGGGCGGAGGTGGTTAGATGATATTTGGCGCGTATTTGTAACACTAGAATGTCTTAAAATAATTTTATTCATGGAAAACTATCCATAAAAATACAAAAAAAAGCCTAGCTTGCAAAGCAGTGTTTTTTTCATTTATAAAAGTATTTCTTTACAAAAAGATACGCGTGTTGTTAATATACAAGCTGGAAAGTAAGGAATTGCTTCTTTCAAAACATTTTTTACCAATGCTCCTAAAAAATATGAAATATACACCGCCAAGCGTAATTTTACATCATGTACTGAGTGCTTCTCAAGATATGTATATTCTTGTTGAGAAAGATTCATTACAGCTTTTGGATTGGAATCCTGCCTTTGAAAAAATGGCTTCTTCGCTGGCATTGGAAAAAGGGCAGCTCATATCTGCGTCGCCTTCAGTGGCTCAGTTTTCCGGATTAAAAGAAATTATAAAAATTCATGGGCAATTATTGCAAGGTGGACAAAACCCTTCATCCTTTGTGTATTTGCCGCTTGGTAAAAAAAAATCCTTGAAGGCGGAAACCACAGCCAAGGTTGTGGCGTGTATAAAAGATAAAAATGCCGTTCTTGTGCAAATTTTTCCCGAAAAAACACAGTGTTTCAATGAAGCATTGCAAAATCTTGACCGCCGAGAGCTTTTGCTCAAGGCCACAAGTAGTGTTGCGCAAAAATTGCTAAGTGTCAGTGAAAATTTTGATCTTACCATCAATACCGTACTTGGTATTTTAGGTAATGCCACCAAGGTGGATAGGGTGTATGTTTGGAGTATTCATGGTGCGCCCAATCCTCGCGAAGATGATAGATTGTACACATCGCAATTGTACGAATGGTCAGAAGGGGCACAGCCACAGCAAGGGTTAGATCTTGTACAAAATCTCTTGGTGGAGGAAGGCATACCCACGTGGATAGACACCTTTCTCAGTGGCAAATGCGTGAATAATCATGTGAAAAATATGCCCCAAGAAGAACGAGATGTGCTTGAAGCGCAGGGCATTATTTCTATTCTCACCGCCCCCATCATGTTTCATGGGCATTTGTGGGGTTTCATTGGGTTTGATAACTGCCATACAGAATATACTTGGAGCGCTGCCGAAGAAGATATTTTGCGCACAGCCGGTACACTTATTAGTACAGCCATTCACAGCAGGCGTACCAATGAGGCTTTATACGAAGCTCAAGAGCGGTTTTGTGCCGTGGAAGAAGCTTCTGGTAATATCATTTGGTCCGTGGATGAAAATCACCACTTGACATATGTTTCTCCGCGTCTTGAAGCTGTTTTGGGATATGCACCGCAAGAAGTTTTAGGAAAGCCCTACGCGTCGCTTTTGTTACATGAGGATGAGTTTCAATTTACCGCCACACCACAAAAGTACATCATGCGTGACTTTGAATTACGTGCTCTTGGTAAGGATGGTTCCATTAAGTGGCTTCGCTCTTCGTGCAAATACACCTTCGACTCGCAAGGAGTCATGTTGCATGGTGTTGGTTCCAGCGTAGATGTGACTCAGATGCATGAAGCTCAAGAAGCTTTGCGCGTGGCTAACCAAGACCTTAAGGATGCCATTGAAATGGCCAACGATCTGGCAGACACTGCCAGTAGGGCCAATGCCATTAAGGGAGAGTTCTTGGCCAATATGAGCCATGAAATTCGCACGCCTTTAAATGCCATTGTGGGCATAAGCCATCTTTTGGAGCACACAGAGCTCAATGCCACACAAAGAGAATATATTACAAAAATTAATGATTCCAGTGGATCTTTATTGCATATTGTAAATACCATTCTAGATTTTTCTAAATTGCAAGATGGTAATATGCGCGTGGAGAAACATATTTTTGCCATAGATGAAATTCTGCATGCCATAGAAGGCGCTGCTTCCAAAGGGGTGAGAGAAAAAAATCTTCAATTTACCATGAACATGGCACCCAATGTGAGCAGGCATTACATTGGTGATGCGTTACGTTTAAAGCAAGTTCTCATAAGCTTGGTGCTCAATGCCATTAAATTTACCAAAGAGGGTAAGGTGCATGTGCAAGTGAGTTTAGAGTGCGAAAATGAAGACTCCGCCATGCTTCTCTTTTCCATAGAGGATACGGGTATTGGGCTTTCACAAGAGCAAATGGAGACATTGTTTCAGCATTTTACACAGGCAGATTTTTCCAGCACGCGTCGCTACGGCGGCTTAGGCTTAGGCTTAGCCCTTTGTAAGCATTTGATAGAGCTCATGGGGGGAGAGGTGTGGTGCACCAGCACATTGGGGCAAGGTTCTACTTTTCATGTTAAATGCCGCTTTGCTAAAAACTTTTCAGTGGAAAGCAAAAAAGTCTGCGCTTTCTCTGAGATACGCATTTTGGCGGCCATGCCTAATCCTGTGAGCTTTGCTACCTTGCAAGCCATGCTTAAACCTCTTGGGTTTACATATTTGTGTTATGCCAACGATGTCATTTCTCTGAATGAAAAATCGCAAGCGCAACATATTCCAGATATTATTTTCATGCATGAAAATTTTCTCGAAGCGGCTTTTGTGGAAAAGAGGCTTGTGGAAAATCCTGATTATCTTGGCCGAATCCCCATTATTTATTATAGTAAGAATGGGGCGAGAGAAGGTGTCCATGCATTGCCAGACAGCTATACACTCATGGACAGCTTGGAACCGTCCACATTGTACGATGCGTTGATTTCTTTGCTGGGTCACCGCTTTGAAGCTGAGGCAACGCAAAACCAACAAGGTTTTGAAGAACTCCTACGGGAACAACATGGTGGTAAAAAAGTTCTTTTAGTGGAAGATAATGAGGTAAACCAGCTCATTGCTCAAGCCATTTTAGAAGAAGTTGGCCTGCATGTGTCCGTTGCCAATGATGGCATCGAAGGGTATGAGTGCATGCAGAAAGACAGCTATGACTTGGTTCTTATGGATATACAAATGCCGCGCATGGATGGCTTATGTGCCGCTAAAAAAATACGTGAGCACGCTGAGTTTGCACATATTCCCATTATTGCTTTGACGGCGCATGCCACGGATGAAGATAGGGAAAAGAGTCTCAATGCCGGCATGAATGCGCATACTACCAAACCCATAGATCCAACAAAGTTCTTTAAGGTGCTTTTATACTGGCTTTCCAAGGGCGCTAATGTGGAGTAAGGCTTTAGATAAATAGTAAAAAAGGCTGAAAAGGATAGACATCCTTCTCAGCTTTTTTTATGTATAGCTACTTTGAGAGCAGTTGCATCTTGTGTGTAAGTTAGGTTTTATAAATCATATTTTTGCAATTTTCTATATAAAGTGGCAAGGCTCATGCCTAGTTTTTTGGCTACTTCTTGTTTTCCCCCTTTAAGGCCAGCATACTCTTGCAAAACACGCGAGATGTTTTCTTTTTCAGCCACTTCTTTGTTGCTGAGGTGCGTATCATCCTCTTTTTCAACATTTTTTTGATGATTGTGGGGTGCTGATGGGCTGGCTTGCAAGGGGTGGCTTGTATCTTGTGTAAAACGTGGCAACATGATTTCTGAGGTGAGAACGCCATTTTCGCATAAGCTTACACCGTATTCCACAAAATTTTTCAGTTCGCGAACATTGCCCGGCCAAGAGTAATTATCGAACAGGTTTTGCAAATTGGTGGAAATGCGAAAGGGTTTTTGCAAAGTACGACTAAATTGACGCAAAAAATATGCTGTGAGTAAGCTAATATCCTCTTTTCTTTGGCGTAATGGTGGAATATGCAGGGGAACAACATCGAGACGAAAATATAAATCTTCGCGAAAGAGTCCCTGTTGAACCATGTGGCGTAAATTTTTATTGCTGGCAGCTATGACGCGAATATCAATTTGTTGCTGCGTGTTGGCTCCCACGCGGCGTACGGTTCCCTCTTGTAAACAACGAAGTAATTTAACTTGTAAGCTTAGAGGCATTTCTGAAATTTCATCTAAAAAGAGTGTTCCTTCGTGGGCTTCTTCCAAAAGGCCACCACGCCCGTGCTTATCAGCACCGGAAAAGGCACCACCAGCGTAGCCAAAAAGCTCACTTTCCATGAGACTTTCGGGTATGGCGCCGCAATTAATGGGAACAAAGGGTTTTGTTTTGCGCGCGCTATTATCGTGTATGGCGCGGGCCACCACTTCTTTGCCTGTGCCGGATTCTCCTTGAATAAGTATGGTGCTATCGCTGGGGGCAATTTTTAAAATTTTCTCTTTCAATGCTTCAATGGGAGCACTTTTACCTATAAGGTTTTGAAAACAGAATTTATTGGCATCTTGAGTGGGCATGGATGCGTCCATTTCATGTTGCCATGCAAACTGTACTAAATGTTTAAACAGTTCGAATGCTTGTTCTGCTTTTGAAAGAAGCTCTGCGCGCTGGTGATGCGTATGAGCCACAAACTGTACCACGGCAATGATGTTGCCATCTACCAGTACCGGTCCTGTGAAGTTGGCAATATCCGCACAACCTTGGCGTTTAGAGCAACTTTTGCACACATCTTCGCAACCGGGATTGAGCACATAGGAGCTTTCGCCTGTGCGTAGGCTATAGCTTAGGGCATTGTCCTCTTCTATCTTAGTGCCAAAGCGCTCTTCATAGTGGGATGTGCCACTCACACATACACCGTGCTTGTCTAGCACCAAAATTTCTGCATTGAGAAGTTCTGCCAAGGGAATGATGTATTTTTGTACATTGGCCCAACGCTTAACTGCATCTGCATGTTTGTGAGCCTTGGAAAAGGAAATGGACGTCATAGAATAACCTTGCGAATAATGAGAATTATGAGAATTTTTCTCACATAAATTTGAGAAAATTACAAGAAAAAAATTTTCATCTGCCATGAGAATGTGTCCATGCGCTCGGCATGTTCTTTAAAAATAAGTCTGTGAAGGGTTTTGTCACGTGTATGAGGTTAGAAAAGAGACTTTTTTCCTTTTTACAATGAAAAGCGCATGAAGTATGGCATGCAGTTAAAACTTGGCACGTTTACTGCTATAAGAAAGTATCAAGGCGGCGAGAAAAGCATCTTGGCGCGGTATAACTTTTTTATAGGTGAACATAATGGACACACAGCTTATTGAAAAATATCTCGAAGTATTACAAAGCGAACTCGTTCCCTCCTTGGGATGCACCGAGCCTGCAGCCATAGCCTATGCTGGAGCAGTGGCATGCCAGTATTTAGGTTTTTTTCCTGAAAATATTCACGTGGCTTGCAGCGGGAATGTGGTGAAAAATGTTAAAGGTGTCACGGTTCCCCATTCTGGTGGAGAAAAGGGTATTGAAATTGCTGCAGTGCTTGGTACCATATGCGCAAAGCCCGAATTAAAATTAGAAATTCTTACATCCATTGATGACGCCGACGCAGCCCGTGGTCGCCAATTGGTGGCTCAAGGCTATTGTACAGTTTCCTTATTACGCGGCGTACCAGACCTACACATTGTATTGACAGCTCAAGGGCAAGGGCATGAGGTCACAGTGGAAATAGCCGGTGGTCATACCAATATTGTACGTTTAGAAAAAAATGGTCACATTTTAGAAGGCGGTCCTTACATTCCTGGTCTGGAAACTGTAGACACATCGCGCGATTTTATGACCGTAAACGGTATCATTGAATTTGCAGAAAATTGCCCTCTGGATCGTGTCATGGATATCCTTGATCGCCAAATCGATTATAATACGCATATTTCAGAAGAAGGGCTTAGTGGTCACTATGGGGCCAATGTGGGACGAAATCTTTTGAAAACGCGCGGTAATGATATTCGTACACGCGCCAAAGCGGTGGCGGCGGCTGGATCTGATGCGCGCATGAGCGGTTGTAGCTTGCCTGTGGTTATCAATTCAGGCAGCGGTAACCAAGGGATGACAGTTTCTTTACCTGTCATTGAATATGCCAAAGAACTGCAAACCTCCAAGGAAACTTTGTATCGCGCTTTGGTGCTGAGCAACCTCATGGCCATTCACCAAAAATCTGGCATTGGCAAGCTTTCTGCGTATTGCGGTGCTGTGAGTGCTGCTTGCGGCAGTGGTGCTGCCATAACGTGGTTGTACGGTGGTAATGCTGCACAAATTTCTGCCACCATCACCAATACTCTTGCCAATGTTTCTGGCATAGTGTGTGATGGAGCCAAACCTTCATGCGCCGCAAAGATTGCTACTTCGGTGGATGCGGCCATTTTAGGTCATGATCTTGCCATGCAAAGTGAAGAATTTCATGAAGGTGAGGGCATTGTAAAAGATACAGTGGAAAATACCATTCACAGTGTGGGGCGCCTTGCACGTATAGGCATGCGCTCAACCGATGAAGAGGTTTTACACATTATGTTGGAAAATTCATCAACGCCCATGGCGTAAAAATGGAAGGTACTTTTTTTTTATGGAAAGTACCTTCACTTTTATGATAGAAAGCCCCATGGCATATCAATGGGATATGTGAAAAAATAAAAATGGTAGTTCCATTTTATAACATTTTTTTCAAGGAGTAAACACATGCGTCGTTTTTTGGTAGCAGCTTTTAGTGTAGCTGCTTTGTTGGTAAGCACACCGCTTATGGCTGCAGATTTTCCTGCAAAAGATATTAAAGTAATTGTACCTTTTTCACCTGGTGGCGGCGTGGATGTTACTGTGCGTATGCTCAGTGAAGTAGCTCCTAAATATCTTGGTGGCAAAAATATTATTGTGGAAAACATGCCTGGCGGCGGTGCCCTTATTGGTCAAGCCACTGGAGCTAAAGCCCGCCCCGATGGTTATACCATGTTAGCGTATACAAGCTCCGTGGTTTCCAATCCTATTTTTAAATCTGCTCCTTTTAAGCATACAGATTTTACCCCCATCATCATGTACTGCTTTGACCCAGAAGTTCTTGTGGTGCCAGCTAATTCGCCTTACAAGACTTTGAAGGACTTTTTAGAAGCCTCTAAAAATGAGCGCATTAGCATGGCCACTCCCGGTCACTCCACATCACATCATATTGCTGCTTTGATGGCTGAAAAGCATTTTACCACAAAGTTTAACTATATTCACAACTCTTCCTCCGCACAGCAAGTGACACAACTTTTGGGCGGACATGTGCAATCTGCCATGATGGCGTATGGTGAAGTAACGAGCTATATCAAGGACGGCTCTTTGCGCGTGCTTGGTATGATGTCTGATTCTGCCTATGCTGGTGCTGAAGCCATTGAGCGTTTTTCCTCTGTGGGCTTTACGACAGAATGGGGCGCCTTCCGTGGTTTGGCTGTGCCTGCTGAAACACCTAAAGATGTTGTGAGCGCTTTGAGTGATGCTTTTGTAAATATGAGCAAAGATCCTGCCTTTGTAAAACGCATGGAAGAAGCTGGCTTTCCTTTGGTGGTGCTAGGTTCTGAAGACTTTACAAAGTATGCCAACGAAAATGCCAAAATCCTTTTGGAAATGAAGCCCATTTTACAAGCGAAATAATGTTATTTTCTACCGTATCTGTTTTATTCAAGGCAGATACGGTAGTCATTCCATGCCGATTATGTGCATTGTTTATCAATGCAAGTCTTTTTCTATGACCTTTTACAACCAAGAGAGGTGCTTTCATGGTTAACTGGAAACAGGATGTGGTTCTTTCCCTTGTCCTGCTTATACTTTCTGGAATTTTTTATTACGCAGCTCTTGGTTATCCTGAAGATGTGGCTTTATTCCCTTCCTATTTATCCCCGCTTTTAGCTTTTCTTTCTTTCTTATTACTTTTCTCAGCTTTACGCCGTCGTCATGCGGATCAAGGACAAGCCTTTTTCTGGCAAAAATATAAAAAAATTGCTTTGGTGACGGTATGTATTTTTGTGTATGCGCTGGCCATAGTCTATGTGGGTTATATAAGCGCCAGTATCGTGCTAGTGGGTTTATTTTTTCTTTGTATGCACTACGCCCATAGAACGTTGGCGCTTATCATAGCTGTGTCTGCCGCTGTGTTGGCGTATACGCTTTTTGCTGTGGTGTTAGAAGTGCCACTGCCCACAGGGTTATTATTTTCTGCTGAGTAAGTAATACCGCATATCAATGAAATGTAGTGAGAGAGTAAGTTTATGGATAGTATATTAGTGTCACAGTTTTTAACGGTATTTACGCCGGATATATTTTTGATGCTGGCTTTTGGTGTTTTATTGGGGCTTGTGGTGGGAGCCATTCCCGGTCTGAATGATACCATTACCTTGGCTGTACTTGTGCCGGTGACTTTTTCCATGTCCCCCGATTATGCCTTTGCTTTGCTGGTGGGTGTGTATTGTGCCGCCTGTTATGGTGGTTCCATTCCTGCTATTTTGCTGAAAATTCCCGGTACGGCGTCCTCGGTGGTGACCACCAATGATGGTTACCCCATGGCACAGCAAGGAAAAGCCGGTCTTGCGCTGGGCATTTCCACCATCAGCTCTGTGGTGGGTGGTCTTACCAGTGCCTTGGTGCTCATGTTTTTTGCTCCTGTTTTGGCAGGCTATGCTTTGCGCTTTGGCCCGCCGGAATATTTTGCTTTGGCTATTTTGGGGCTTTCCACCGTGGCAGGTATGTCTGGTAAAAATATGCTGAAAAACCTCATTGTGTGCGTACTTGGTTTGCTTTTGTCCACCATTGGTACTAGTCCACAAACGGGATATCCGCGATTTACCATGGGCTCTTTTACTTTGTTTGAAGGCATCCCCTTGGTGCCCATGCTCATTGGTCTTTTTGGTATTTCTTCTGTGTTTCATATGATTATAAAGATAAGTGAATCAAAAGATACTGCTTACGCTTTGCCGGACATTGGGCGTACTTTGCCGCCTGCATCGTTACTTTTGGCCTTATTACCCCTTATTTTCATAAGTAGTGCCATTGGTACAGTGGTGGGTATTATCCCCGGTGCCGGTATGCTCATGGCCATTTATCTGGCCTATGACTATGCGCGCGCGCGGTATAAGCATCTTCCCTTTGGTACAGGAGTTCCTCACGGTATTGCTGCACCGGAAGCGGCCAACAATGCCGTTGTGGCTGGCTCCATGGTGCCTTTGTTGGCTCTTGGTGTGCCTGGCAATTCCACATCTGCCTTATTCTTGGGCGCGCTTATGATTCAAGGCTTACGTCCTGGGCCGGCACTCTTTAGTGAAAGCCCCGATGTGGCGTATTTCATCATCGTAGCTTTTTTTGTGGCAAATATCATCATGGGTCCTTTGGGCTTAGCCCTCGGGCGCGGCATAGCCAAGATCATTTTTAAAATTTCACAAGTAATTTTAGCCGGTATAATTATTTTGCTATGTGTGACCGGTGCGTATTCTGTGGGGAACTCTGCTGAATATATTTGGATTGCCTTAGCCTTTGGTGTCATTGGCTTTATCATGGATAAAATGCACTTGCCGCAAGCTCCTTTGGTGCTGGCATTGATTTTGGGCCCCATGATGGAAACGGGCTTTGAGCAAAGCTTAGTGCTTTCCAATGGTTCCTTTGCCATTTTTGCCACGCGTCCCATCAGTGCTGTAATGTTGTTTATTGCTTTGATTTTTTCCTTGGTACCTGTATTTGGCCATGTGAAGGAATTTTTCCAAAATCGTAAACAAAATAGAGAACACAATGTCTAGTATTGCTCAAGAACTTGGCACATGGATTGCCAATCTTCGGTTGGAAGATTTTCCGCAAGATGTGACTGAAAAAGCCCGCGGATGCTATTTAGATTGGCTTGGCTCCGCCTTTGCCGGTGCCGTACATCCCACGGCAGATAAATATGTGGCCATGGCACATATTATGGCAGGGGATGGAAGTTGTCCCGTGGTGGGACGCAAAGAAGCGTTTCCCTTATTGACGGCTGTTTT
This sequence comes from uncultured Desulfovibrionaceae bacterium, assembly GCA_964370835.1. GTDB lineage: Bacteria > Desulfobacterota > Desulfovibrionia > Desulfovibrionales > Desulfovibrionaceae > CAYJAD01. The sequence goes on along the minus strand of CAYJLO010000020.1, from coordinate 13,885 downwards.
TGTGAATGGAGCTTTGGGGCATATTGCCGAAACCGACGATGGACATCGCATGTCCATTTTGCATCCCGGCTCTGTGGTTTTTCCCGTGGTACAAGCGTTGGCTCCGCAGGCACAAGATCCTGGTAAGGCTTTCCTTGAAGGAGCCGTGGCCGGTTATGAATTGGTCATTCGTGTGGGGGAGGCCTTGGGTAAAGAGCACTATGCCACGTGGCATACCTCTGCCACAGCCGGTGTGTTTGGCGCGGCCGCTGCTGCTGCTAAAATTTTGCAATTAACGCCTGAGCAATGCATGTATGCCCTTGGGCATGCCGGCACACAAGCGGCAGGATTGTGGCAATTTTTAGAAGATGGCTGTCTTGATGCTAAACCTTTACACCCTGCCAAGGCGGCCATGGAAGGGCTCATGGCGGCTTTATTGGCACAGCAAAATGTGGCAGGAGCACAGCATATCTTCGAAGGGCCCAAAGGGGTTCTAGCCAATTTGGGTCGTGGGCCTTTACCGGAGAAGCTCACCGAAAATTTAGGCAGTGTGTATAAAATTTTGGAATCTAACTTTAAGATGTATCCCACCTGCGGGCAAACGCATTCCATGATTGACGCTTTGGCCAAACTCATGGATGAGCATAAGGTGCAAGCAGAGCATATGGAAAGCATAAAGGTGTTTTTATACGCTAGAGCCAAAGAAATCGCCGGTCTTGCCCATCCTAAAACCTTGGAAGAAGCCAAGTTCAGCATACCTTTTTGTTTGGCCCACTACGCACGTTTTGGCGGCATACCTTTTGTGGGGTTGACGCACGAACATGTGTTGGATGCAACAACTAAGGAGCTCATGGCCAAGGTAGAGCTTATTTTTGATGCAGAAATGGATGCCGGTTTTCCGGCGGCGCGCCCATGTATAGTGGAGCTTACGCTCAAAGACGGTACCGTGGTGCGTACCATGAATAAATTTCGTAAAGGCGATCCTGAAAGTCCAGCCAGCTATGCAGACTTGGCAATAAAATTTCGCCAACTAGCTTCACTGGCCATGGATGCCACGGCAAGCGAAGCTTTTATTACAGCCATTGAGGCTTTACCCCACGGCCAAGGCATTCCCAGTGTTGCCAGTGCAGGTAAGGCGTAATTTTTTAACCCCTTATTTATGTAAAGGAACATAGTATGTCTGAGAATGCTCACATTATCGACTCTCCTTATTACAAACACATTTATAGCACCGATGAAATGCGCGAAGTTTTTGATGCGCGTCGTCGCTATGGGCGCTGGTTGGATATAGAAATACGTTTGGCGCGTGTGCAAGCGGAGCTTGGTGTTATTCCGCAAGAAGCCGCGCAAGAAATAGCTAAAAAAGCCAAATTGGAACTCTTGGACGAAGCTTTTATTTTGCAAGATTTAGAAGCCACAGGACATAGCCTCATGCCTTTGCTTAAGGCTGTGCAAAAGGTGTGTGACAATGGTTATGGTGAATACATTCACTTTGGGCCCACCACACAAGACATTCAAGACACATGCACTGTGCTTGAAATGCGTGATGCGCTGGCCATTATCATGCGTGATCTTGTGCGCGCGGAGAAAGTGCTTTTGCCTTTGGCAGAGCAATACAAAGCCTTGCCCATGGTGGGACGCACCCATAACCAGCACGGTCTTCCCATTACATTGGGCTTAAAGTTTGCTGGTTGGGCTGCTGAGGTTCGTCGTGATATTGAACGCCTTAAGGATATGAAAAAACGTATCTTTATCATTATGCTGCACGGCGGTACAGGCACCATGGCTGGCCTTGGAGAAAAGGCCATGGCCACAGCTAAAGCCTTGGCAGACGATTTACAATTGACCTTACCTCCTACAGGTTGGGGCTCTTCGCGTGATAATATTGCGGAATATCAATGCGTTCTTGGTATCATTGGTGGCACCGTTGCGCGCATTTGTAATGAAATTTATCAATTATCGCGCTCTGAAATTTGGGAATTGCACGAGCCATTTGGTGCGGATTATGTGGGCTCTTCCACCATGGCGCATAAGCGCAATGCGGAAAAGTGCTCCATGAATGTGGCAGTATGTCGCATAGTTATGAATAATACATCCCTTGGTTTACAAGGCATGATGGCAGAGCATGAGCGTGATACAAGATCATGGCGTATGGATTGGCATAGCATTGCTGAGTCTTCAGTGCTCACAGCGCGCGCTTTGGCAAATTTGAATCTTATTCTCGAAGGTTTAGATATTAGCGAAGAAGCCATCACCAAGAATCTTAATTGCTTGCGTGGTTTGCTGTTCTCTGAAGCGGTAATGTTCCACTTGGCTGCCAAGGTGGGTAAGCTCACGGCGCACCACATGGTGCACGGAGCCGCCATGCGCGCGCAACGTGAACTTATTTCCTTTAAGCAAGCTTTATTAGAAGATGCAGAAGTTGCTAAGCATACCACAGCTGAAGAGCTGGATGCTGTCATGGACTATACGCGTCATATTGGGACTTCTGTGGAACAAGTGCAACTTGTGGTGGAAGAAGCCCAGCGTCTTGGCGCCACAGATAAGTAACGTAGGGTTTGTAACAAGCGTACTAACAAGGGATATATGACGCTTTTTAAAGGTTTAAAGCGACATATGTCATTTTACTACATATAGATTACGAGGTGTATCATGCCTGCACATATAATGAATTCAGATTTTTATAGAAACTCTTGGGGTACAGCAGAGATGCGTACCATCTTTGCCGATGAAACACGTTTTAACCGTTGGCTACGCGTAGAAGCGGCCTTGGCTCGCGTACAAGGAGAGCTTGGCATCATCGGAAAGGATACCGCCGCTGAAATTGACGCCAAGGCACATATTGAAAATATTGACCTTGCTTATTTACAAGAGCAATTACCGCAAACTGGGCACACACTTATGCCTTTATTGCGCCAATTGCAAAAGGCCTGCTCTGGAGATCATGGGCAATATATTCACTACGGTGCTGCAACGCAAGATATTGAAGATACAGGTCTTGTGTTGGAAATGCGCGATGCGTATAAGATTATTTTCCGCGATGTATTGAAGATGGAAGAGCATCTTATGACCTTGGCTTTGCGTTATAGAGATTTGCCAAGCATGGGGCGCGCCCACGTACAACATGGCAATCCCATCACCTTGGGGGCCAAATTTGCCACCATGCTTGCTGAGGTGCGTCGTAATATTGAACGCATGAAAGAAGCCAAAAAACGACTTTTCATGTGCTTGTTGCATGGCGGCGTAGGTTCTCAAGCGGGCCTTGGTGAAAAGGCTTTGGAAATAACAAAGCTGTTTGCCAAAGAGCTGGATTTGGATGTGCCCCCCACGTCATGGGCCATGAGCCGTGATACTGTGGCAGAATATCAAGTGCTTTTGGCCTATGTGTGTGGTACTGTTTCTCGCATAGCCAATGAAATTTATCAGCTCTCTCGCACGGAAATTCTTGAACTGCACGAGCCACTTGGTGAAAATTATGTGGGTTCTTCCACCATGCCGCATAAACGTAATGCAGAGGTTTCTGAATTTATTGTAAACCTTTGCCGCATTGTGACCACCAACGCGCAACTCGGTTTCCAAGGTATGATGAGTGAACATGAGCGCGATGCACGTGCTTGGCGTCTGGATTGGCATGGCATACCAGAAAGCAGCTTGCTGACGGCCAAAGCTCTTGGCGCCATAAACTTCCTCTTGAGTGACTTACAGGTGTATGAAGATAATATTGCTCGCAATATCAACGTGCTTGCAGGTCAAGTGGCTGCTGAGCGTCTTTTACTGGCTGCCGGCAAAAAAATTGGCAAGCAAAAGGCCCACCAATTGGTGCTTGAAGCGTGCAATGCCACACGTGAGCAGGATATTCCCCTGCGTGATGGACTTACCAATGCAGAATTACGTGGATGCTTTACTGAAGAAGAGTTAGATACTATTTTTGATCTCTCCACTTATGTGGGCACATGCCCAGACCAAGTGGATGCGGCCATTGCTTTTAGTAAGCAATGCGCAGTGAATGATAAAGAATATTTATAATAGTATATTAGATAGGAGATTGGCGCGCTAGCCGGCTGTTGAAAAACAGCAATCTGTGTCGTCAGTGTAAAAAAAGCCAAACTGCTTATGTATGTTTAATACACTGCGCATCTTGACTTTTTTCACTTCCTCGCATTTCACTATTTTTGGACAACCTGTTTAAAGTCGACTTTTGCAACAGGTTGCCAGAAACCATGACCTTAGAAATACAAAGCTTGAGCTTCTTTCGTTTGGAAAGGGTTCAAGCTTTTTTTTGGTGTAGTTTTTTGGAGTAGGCGGCATATATGAAAACATCTCCTAACCGACATGGCATTGCGGTTAGGAGATGTAGGTAAAGCAGAGGGGAAACGCTCTTTTTTTTTATTGGAGGTAGAGAGTTTTCCGTTGCTTATTTTATTTATTTACTTTTTCTAAGCCATCCCAAACCATTTCTGCTTCTGGAAGCACAGGAAGAAGCTTGGTCCAAGGATGTTGCTGTAAGAAGTCTTCATCTTGCTGTAATTTGCGACTGAGCTCCTTAATGGGGGGAACTATGGTCTTAATATCGCCAGCAAGGGCTTCATTTATGCCAAAGTTAGTGGCTTCACCGGCAAGGTCTATGGCCTTTTGGCTATATTCCATGGACGACATGAGCGTTGCTAATGCCTTGGCAGGGTTGTGGAAACCAACGCTGTTTTCAGCAGAAACATAATCCCAGAACAGTTGTCCCTTACGAATCATATCACGCGCTTCTGTCATGAGTTGATCGTAGTTGGCACTTCTTTCACCAATATAGTCTGCTGCCAGACGTACAGCTTCGTGAGCTTTTACGGAAACCTCTTGAGCCTTAAGGAGCTGATCGTAGGTTCTTTTTTGCGTATAAAGTACACGCTCTTTTAAGAATTCAGGGCTCTTATCTGCGTGGCACTGGCGACAAGCTGTCATGTTGGGGTCTTTCAAGGGGGAAGTCAGCCAGTGGCTAGACATCTTCTTGCCATCTCTACGCTCATAACTCATATGACAATCGGCACAAGAAACACCGGCGGCGCCGTGGGGGCCGTCAATCCATGTTTCGTACTCTGGGTGTTGCATCTTAATCATGGGTGCCTTGGAGGCAGCATGGGTCCAATCCACGAAAGGACCATTTTTTGCGCCATGATTCTTGTAGTATTGATACATATCTTCAGGGCCAAAACCATTATCCCATGGGAAGACGGGCTTGGCTGCGGGGCCGTTATCTTTGTGTGTGAAATAGTATTCCACGTGACACTGGGCGCAAACGAGGGTACGCATTTCATTGCGTGAAATTTTATCAATGTCTTTACCGCTACGCTTGAGCCAATCTTTGAGTGGCTCTGAGTAGAGGCGTAACTCCATGGTTTGCGGGTCGTGGCAGGTTGCACAACCAATAGAGTCTTCATGGGGGTTTAATTCTTGGCGTAGAGAGTTGGCATCCTTGCTCCAAAAAGCATCGCCGTCTCTCTCAATCCAATGCATCATCTTAGGTGTTTTACAATTCCAACATGTGGCAGGCAGTCCGCCTTTGTCGGAGTAACGGTTGATGCGGTCAATATAAGCTACGTCTTCGATGGCAAAGGTATGCCCGCGGGCTTCATTGTACTCATAACTGAAAGGATAGCCTAGCCAAAGGTTCTTCAAATAGGGCTGAGCGTGTTTAAAGCCTTTGGGTAGAGGAGAAAAGTCATCATTTTTTCTGTAATGAACGGAGCCTTTGTATTCTGTCATGACGCTATGCTCATTGTTTTTTTGATAGGAAGCATAGTGGTCAGGAAAAACTTCTTTAAAGGCTGAGCTTTTTATTTCATCCTTTTTAAGACCGGTATCATACTTTGGGGTTTTCAGCTCCGTTTCCACGTCACTACAACCACCAAGCAGGAGAAGACCGGCCATGAGTATGAGAGACAAACCTAAGTACAGAAATCTTTTATTCATCGGCAACCATCCTTTTGCTGATGGGCTTTTGGTGCATATGCACCACACTACGGTGACAATCAACACAATAAGGCTTGGCTTCCATGCTTGCTACATTACTGTTGGTTACTGCATGGCATGATTTACAATTTTCATTGACAACATCTTTAGTGGAAAGACCAACGCTAACAGGCACATCATTACCCTGTAGGTTGGAGACAAAATCCTTAAAGCCTGCGGCGGCTTTGAAAGGAATTTTTTCCACTAAATTGGTGGGGGCGTGGCAGCTATTGCATGAAATATTCGCGTGGGTCGACATTTTGTGTGTCACTGCTGCTGTGTTCATGACGTGACAACTAGCACAAAATGGTCTTTGGTCAGTATACTGCATGGCAATGGCCGCCGCTGCCAATAGGCCTACACCTATGACAATGCCTACCAATACGCATTTAAGCCACGGACTGTGGCACTTTGCACCCATAGATCCTCCTTTTCCAAATGTTGCAAAGAACAAAAGTCTTCAAGAAGACATATCAAAAAATATGCCAGAGAAATGTAAAGATACTATGTGTCAATATCGTATTTTTTCTGGTAAAATGGTATGATTTTATGTAATGAAAGTTGAGATTGGTATAACTGTCATAAAAACATGACGACATTCATATTTTTATGACAGCTGTGGAAAACATACTGTTTTGCTTGTTTTTTTATATTGTTTCTTTCTAAACAGTAAAACGACAATGAACCATGTATCTTATTTTTGTATCATCTTTGGGTGGTGCAAAAAAGTGAATATAACGGAGAGTAAGGCTTGTATGTCTTTACTCTTTTTTGCATCTTGTATGAGACATATACCTCACTGTGTTGCAAGTAGATGGAAAATGTTTATGATTTCTAAGCCTTGGGAAGAGGCATAGTTAACAGTATACTGTGTGCCTCCTGGGCTTTTGTCGTGATAACAAATGAGGGTAGAGCTGGTATCCACAAGATATCTATTACGCCTATGATATGATTTTGTAGTGACTTTTTCCGCCACGGCAATAATATGATCTGCTTGTTTCATGATGTGCTCTTCATGGGGCGTAAATTCCCTCCAATTATGACAAGGTATGACCGCCACAAAGGTGATGTGAGGGTACAGCATTTTCAGCTTCACCACTTCTTCAGCTGCCATCATGTCAAAACCGTCTGCCATACCCACGGAAAATGTACGAAATCCTTTGTGTAGGCATTCTTGTATGACGCTGGCAAGCTTGGCCTGTATGACAGGAAGTTGGTCAGGATCTGGAAATTTGCGTAATCTATAGCCACTAAAACAGACATTGTATTTTTTATCCATCAAAGGTCACCTCGTAAAATAATGTGTTATTATGTATATAAACAGTTATTTATGGTGAAATAAGTTTTTGCGCCAGATTGTATTCACTGGGCAGATTTTATACAAAAGCCATATTGTTTACAAAAGTGTGACGCAAAGCAATTTGGAAAGCAATTGTAACCTTAAAAATAGGGCTTATAATTCAAAAGCTTCAATGGGAATAGAATAAGTCATACTGTAACATTTTGTCACATTAAAAAATATCATTAAAAATGTAGCTAGTTATAAAAAGAGTGTCGCTCATAAAAGACATAACTGTGTCACTTTTTTGTAACGAAAGCTTTCTATTTTTCACATCGGTACTGCACATCAGTACACATAACATTGTGCAAATCTAGAATGTAGAGTATATTTTGAGGAGTTTTTATGCGTAGTATGACGAAATGTTTTTTAATGACGATCCTTGTTTCTTCCATGTTTCTCATGGGCTGTGAAGAAAAAAAGCAAGTGAGCGCTGTGGATTTAACTACTTTATCTCTTGAGCAAATCATTGAAAAAGCCAAAATAGAAGGTCAAGTGCACTCTGTGGGCATGCCGGATACATGGGCCAACTGGGTGGGAACATGGTCAGATTTATATACGTTGTATCATTTAAAGCACACCGATGTGGACATGTCTTCTGCTGAAGAAATTGCTATTTTTGCAGCGGAAAAAGATAATGCCACCAAGGATATTGGTGACGTGGGTCAATCTTTTGGGCCTGTGGCAGAACAAAAGGGTGTGACACAAAAGTATAAAACCAGTCATTGGGATGATATCCCTGCATGGGCCAAGGATGATGATGGAGACTGGATCATCGGCTATTATGGTACCGTTGCTGTTATTACCAATCGCAAATTGGTACCTGTACCTCCCACATCCTTTGCAGATCTTTTGCAAGGTAATTACATGATTACTGTGGGTGACGTGACCAAGGCCACCCAAGCGCAAAGTGCTGTGCTCGCAGCAGCCATAGCTCACGGCGGTAGTGAAAGTGATATTAAACCCGGTTTAGAGTTTTTTAAGAAAATAGCCGAGCAAGGTCGCATTGATAAAGGCGAAGCCAGCATTGCTCGCCTTGAAAAGGGTGAAATCGCGTGTATGTTTTTGTGGGATTACAATGGCATGAACTATCGTGACCAAATTGAAAAAAGTAACCCCGATGCCAAATTTGATATCATGATTCCTCAAGAGGCTTCCGTGCAAAGCGGTTATGCTACCATCATTAATAAATATGCCCCCAATCCTCACGCTGCTGCCTTGGCTAGAGAGTATATTCTAAGCGATGCCGGTCAAATAAATCTTGCTAGAGGCTATGCAACTCCCATTAGAAGCAGTGTAAAGTTACCTGCTGATATTTTGGCCAAGAGAATACCTAAGCAGCAATATGCCAATGCACGTCCCATTGCTGATGCTAAAGCCTGGGAAAAAAGCGCTGCCGGCATAGGTATGCAGTGGCAAGAAGACGTCATGTCTTACGCACAGTAAGTTCAGCGTACTACAAAAAAGAAAGAGGAAAACTTGTTCTCCATGGCAAGTTTTCCTTTTTATTGCACAAGTAATAGGAAAAGTAATGAAAAATAACAAGTTGTACCTTTTAGCCTTGGTACCTTTTCTCTTTGTGGTGCTATTGTTTGAAATACTGCCTGTGGCCATGGTGATATTTCGATCCTTCATGCCTGTGGACGATTTTGGTTTTACCTTAGAGCACTATATAAATATTTTTTCCAAAAGATTATATCAGCAAGCCATTCTCAATAGTATTATCATTTCGGTATGTTCTTCGCTTATAGGTTTGGTGGTGGCTTTCTTTGGTGCCAAGGCCTATCAAGCCACACAAGGCACCAAGAAAAATCTTTTCATCAATGTGCTTAATATGACATCCAATTTTGCCGGTATTCCCCTTGCTTTTGCTTATATTATTTTGCTGGGCAATGTGGGTATCATTGTGAATTTTGGTAAAGCCTTTGGTGTGGATGCGCTGGCGCAATTTAATTTATATAGTGTGGGCGGCTTATTGCTGACCTATATTTATTTTCAAATTCCTTTGGCCACTTTGCTCATGATTCCTTCTTTCAAAGCATTGAAAAAAGAATGGCCCGAAGCCGTGGCTCTTTTGGGCGGAAGCTCCATGGACTATTGGTTTAAAGTGGGCTTACCTGCTTTGATACCCAGCCTTTTGAGCACATTCAGCATATTATTTGCCAATGCCATAGCAGCCTATGCCACGGCATATGCGCTCATGACCAACAATCTTTCCTTGCTCCCCATCCGCATTTCGGAACAGTTTGTGGGGGATGTGGTACAACGCCCTGAATTTGGTTCTGCTTTATCCGTCATACTCATGGCTCTTATGGTTTTATCCATTCTCATTAAAGATAAAGTTCTTGAAAAAGGAAAGAGAGCCTAGTTATGCAAAAGTCCAAAAAATCCAATGTGGCCATCATGTGGCTTGTGTCTTTGTACTTATTTACTCCTCTTTTGGTGACTTTTATTTATTCCATCTTCACCGAGTGGATGCAACTTCTACCCACAGGATTCACATTAAAGTATTACGCGCAGCTTTTTGCTGACAGTACTTTCATTCAAGCTCTTTTAAGAACCCTTGTTATTTCTGTGATACCTATTTTCATAACCATGGGTATATTGCTCCTCGTCATGTATGTGGTCATTGTATATCACCCCAAGTGGGATAAATATTTGAGTATTGTGTGCACCATTCCTTATGCCATTCAGGGCATTATTTTACCGGTGAGTATTATCTCCTTGTATGTGGGGGCACCGGGCATGTTATCCAATAGAGTGCTGCTGCTTATTTTTACTTACTGCATTATTATTTTACCCTATATGTATCAGGGGCTTAAAAATAGCTTAGCCACCATTGATATTGTGCGCATTTTAGAGGCCGCTCAATTGCTTGGAGCCAGTAATTTTTACACATTTTTTAAGATTATTGTTCCCAGTATTTCACAGGCCTTGCTCATTTCTTCCTTGCTTTCGCTGGCCATTATTTTTGGTGACTTTGTCATCGTAAATACCATTGCCGGAAATCATTACACCACCACGCAAGTGTATCTTTTCAGACATATGTTCTCTTCTGGGCAATTTGTCAGTGCCATCGTGGTGGTTTTGTTCTTTGTTACCTTCTTAATTTCATTCATTGCTTTTAGAAAAAGTCAAAAACTCGAAAGAAGCATGCGAAAGGATTAATATCGTGAGTTATATTGAATTTAGAAATATTGTGAAAAAGTTTGGCGAAAATACCGTATTAAATAACATTTCTCTTCAGGTGGAAGAAGGGCAATTGGTCACCTTATTGGGGCCTTCTGGATGTGGCAAGAGTACTTTATTACGTTGTTTATCCGGTCTTGAGAGCGTTACAGAGGGTAGTATTATTCTTAATGGTGAAGATATTACTCACACCGCTCCTAAGGATAGAAATATAGGCATGGTGTTTCAGCAGTATAGCCTCTTTCCCAATATGAATGTGTATAATAACGTGGCTTTTGGCTTGCGTTTAAAAAAATTAGATGCGGAAACCATGCATGCCAAGGTGAAATCTGCTCTGATCATGGTGGATTTGTTGGGTAAGGAAGATCGCTATCCCCATGAACTTTCCGGTGGACAACAGCAACGCGTGGCTTTGGCGCGCTCCATTGTTAATGAACCTAAGGTGCTTTTGTTGGATGAACCCCTTTCGGCCATTGATGCCAAATTGCGTCGTTCTTTACAGCAAGAAATTCGTGCCATTCAGCAAGAAATGGGCATTACCACGCTTTTTGTGACCCACGACCAAGACGAAGCCATGATCATGTCTGACGTGGTGCATCTTTTCCATGCGGGAAATGTGGAGCAATCCGGCGTGCCCATGGAAATTTATACCAAGCCCAAAACTCCCTTCGCTGCAAGTTTCATTGGTAATTACAATATCTTGAGTAAGGATGATTTTGTGGTGTTAAGCCAAAGTGAAGCACACCTTGTGCAAGACATTACGGAAGTGGCCATTCGCCCAGAAACAGTGGATTTACAATCATACTTGGAAAAAGATGATGAAGCGTACCAATTTGAAGGAACCATTGTGTCGTATTCCAACAGAGGCAATGTCATTCGTTATACGGTGAAATTTGGTGATGTGCTGTTGAAGTCAGATAAGCTGTTTAGATCCAATGTGTTGTACAATGCCGGAGATAAGGTTTTTGTGAGCATAAAAAAGCATAATTGCATAACTTTTTCTTAAAATACAAAGGGTGAGCATATGAAATTTACAGGTATTTCCAAAGATAGTAAAAGATTTAAGGGTAATATTCACAGTCATACCACACATTCTGATGGGCATTTGACCCCCGAGCAAGCCAAGGCCTATTACAAGGCGCAAGGCTATGCCTTTTTGGCTTTGACAGATCATGAAATATACTCTGACTACAGAGATGAGCTCGACGATGAGAATTTTATTATCATACCAGGCATAGAAGCCTCGGCTAACTTGGTTCATGGGCAAGGGCCTTTTACCGGAAAGCTTAAGAGAACCCATCACGTATTGGGTTTACTAGGCCCCAGCTCCATGCAAGCCAAGGCCGCCAAAGCGCCTTTTACCCACTTGGAAAAATATACCCCTAGTTCAGAGTGCGATGAATGGAATGGCCTTGCCAGCGCACAAGCCCTTGTGAATGCCTTGCATGAAAGGGGCTTAGTTGTTACCTATAACCATCCTTCTTGGTCGCGTGTGTCTTTGGAAGAGTTTGCCCATTTGGAAAATATCTTCGCCCTAGAAATGTATAATTATGGCACAGCTATAGAATGTGCCTTGGGGCAGGGCACTGTGCATTGGGATGCTTTGCTGGCTGCAGGTAAAAACATTTGGGGTTTTGCCAGTGATGACAATCATAACCAGCCTAAATTGCCAGATTCTTTTGGCGGAGCCATGGTGGTGTGTGCCGAAAGTTTAAGCCACGATGCCATCATGCAAAGTATGCTTGACGGGCATTTTTATTCCACCTCAGGTGTGGATATTGTACAGTGGGGCATAGAAGGGAACACGGTGACGGTGCAGTGTAGTCCTGTGCGTCAAATAGATTTCATTGTGGGCGGCAATGTGGGCGATGGCGAAACCGTGTATTGCCAAGATATCCAAGATAGTCTCACCACTGCCAGTTATGCCCTTAAGGGGTCTGAGAGCTATGTGCGTATTGAGTGTACAGATAAGTATGGCAGAAAAGCTTGGACTAATCCCCATATACTACAAAAGTAATGGAGCGCAGGTTGCATGAAAATTTATGATCAGCATGTTCATTCAAGTCTTTCCTTTGACAGTGAGGAAACGTTTGAAAACTATCTTATCCGTGCACAAAATCTTGGTTTAACGCATTTTGTTACCACCGAGCATGTGGATTTATCGTGTGCTTTTTTCGGAAAAGACATGCTGGTGGACTTTGATTTGCAAGAACGCCTCATGGCCCATGCACAAAAAAAATACGATATACAGATCTTAAAGGGTGTGGAGCTTGGGTATAAGTTTGCTCGCATTAAGGATATGGAAAGCCTTGTTGCAGCCAATAATTTTGACGTGGTGCTCATGTCTGTGCATGAAGATGCCCACGCCGATTGCACCACCCAAGGCTTTTTGGCAAATCGCACCGCCGCAGAAGCCTATGATGCCTATTTAGATTTGTATATTGAGATGCTACAGCATTGCAGGTGTTACGATATAGTGGGGCATATTGATTACCTTTTACGCTACATAGGTAAGATTTCACCCAAGGCCCATGAGGAAAAACTCATGACACTGCTCAAACTTGTTATAAAGCAAGAAAAGAGTCTTGAGTGCAATACGCGCTTTCTTTACGATCAAAAAGAGAGTAGTTATTTGCGTTTTATTTTCCAATTGTACCATGCTTTGGGTGGAAAAAAAGTATCTTTGGGTAGCGATGCCCATACTGCGCAAGCTTTTTACGGCGGCTTTGATGAAGCTCTTGTCATGTTAAAAGATATTGGCTTTACACATATATGCACGTATCAACAGCGCCAAGAGAAAGCCCTTGCCTTTTAATGAAGCCCATGGAGCACGCATGGTAACTGCTGTGGGATGTCTTGTATAAATAAGACTCGCTCATGTTTTGGTGTTTTGATTTCATGAAATGGTTCAATCTTTATGGTTGAACCATTTTTTGTGGAAAAGAGATATTCCGCCAGAGGGGGGAGGTTCTAAAAAACTTACAGCGTTTTATATTTTTCCACTGAGGAGGAATTTGTCTTGACAAAATGAGTGGTCACGTTTACTTTGCCTTTACGCTTTCTAAGCGTGTGGACCCTAGTTTGGGTTTCCCTTTATGTATAAGCCACCAAGAGCTTTTCTTTTTAAGCTTCTTTAGGTGGTTTATGGGTTAAAGAGCATTCACTCTGCAACCTGAGGATTTCTTCCTCGTCGCTTCGGACAGATAGCTTTCGAAGCGCCTATTTTCCTTTTTATTTATCGACAGTTTGTGTCAATTTGTGTGCGCTAATGTTGCGTACTTTTTTGCGTACTTAGCGCACTTAGCTACTTTTATAAAAGGAATTTTTCATGGCCGACATTTTATTGCAAAAACCCACCGCTGGACAAACCACAACTTTAGC
>CAYJLO010000019.1:0-40263 GCA_964370835.1 uncultured Desulfovibrionaceae bacterium | reverse complement strand
TGGACAAGGTGGGATTTCAGTAGACATGCATACTCCTTATGCTATTCACTATGATATTTTTCTATGTAGGCGCTTAATCGACGCACGCCTTCTTGTAAGTTTTCCATGGAAGTGGCATAAGAAATTCGTAAAAAGCCTTCCGACTGTGAACCAAATTCCACTCCGGGAGTAATACCCACATGTGCTTTTTCCAAAATATCAAAAGCCAATTTTACAGAACATCCACCAAATTTTTTCGCCAAATGACGTGCATTAAAGAGCAAATAAAAAGCACCTTTAGGTTCCACAGGGATGGAGAAACCAAGACCACGTAAAGCTTCAATGGCATATAAGCGGCGCTCATTATACACATTACGCATACGCACCACATCTTCAGCAGCTTCTTTTAAAGCATGCGTGGCGGCTATTTGCGCCACAGTGTTGGTAGATAACAAGAATCTTTGCATATATGCAATAAGAGGCTGCACAAAATGTGGTGGCACAATAAGATAGCCCACACGCCATCCTGTCATGGCATAAGCTTTAGAAAAGCCTCCTACCACCACAGCATTTTGTGTAAATTCTAAAATACTATGTTCAGCCCCTTCATAGGTCATACCATGGTAAATTTCATCAGAAACAATGAGTGGCCCTGTATCTGCAATGGCAGCAAGGGCTTGCATACGTTCCTTTTCCATGACAATACCCGTTGGATTGGCAGGAGAGTTGATAATAATGGCTTTGGTGTTATCATTAACGGCTTTTTCTACATCTTCCGGACGATATTGAAATCCTTCCTCTTCTTGCGTAAGAACTTCACACACCTTAGCACCGGTTTGGCGTACAAAGGTTGAGTACACAGCATAAGCAGGATTAGCGAGAATAACTTCGTCTTCTGGATCAAGCAAAGCGTCAAAAAGAAGCTTTAAACCAATGGACGTTCCTGGAAAAACAAGAACTTGGTCATTATTTATTGTAACATTATAACGCTTTGTGTAGAACTCTGCCACAGCTTCGCGTAATTCTACCATACCTTGTGAAGCGGTATAGTGCGTCATTTTTGCATCTAAAGCGGCCTTACCAGCATCTACAATGTTTTGCGGTGTATCAAAATCAGGCTCACCCGCTTCCAAATGAATCACATCAATACCACGACGTTGCATGCATTGCGCACGGTCAAGAATTTCCATAATTAAGAAGGTATTGACACATTTTGAACGCTGGCTCAATTCCACTTTAGACATTTCACTCCACTCCTAAAATCATATTAAATGTGCTATATGGCTAGATTATAAGCAACTACATAGGCAAAAATCCACACCAAGAGTCGGTTAAACCAAACAAGCACAGGTTTTCCCATAAGGGTACGCCGCACTGAGACACCTAAGGCTAAAGCTGAACCTAGTATATAAAAAAAGAAAAAACCTAGGCTAGCAAGGAATCCCCACTGTATGCCAAGGCTCACACCTAAAGCAAGCGTTATCAAAGCAGGTAGGCAGGAAAGTTCACGTGAAGCTTGTCCAAAAGCGCCATGTTGTTGCCAACCGCGCCCAAAGCCCCTACCGTGCACACGCCAATGAGTTCCACCAGGCCCTTCTTGTCCAGATCCGTATGTATTTTGCTCAGAACCATATCCATGCGTATCCGCATCATCAATAATTTCTGCTTCCACTGTTTGTGTATGTGCTCTTTGGCCTGCCTGAGTGGCAGGAACATGTCCTTGCTTGCTTTCACAAGCAGAGCAAATGTGCCCTTCCTGAGCTACTTCATCGCCACATCGCGAACAATTTGGCATGTTACCCCCTACTTCAAACTTTTATTATAATGAACTATTTATTTTTACTTTCATCGGCATAAGCACCGTGCCACACTACTGTGCGATAAATTTCAGGTACGGTATCACCTTCGGTACTTACACATAATACATTGGATTGTTTTCCCAAATCAAGGCTTTGGCGTATGTCTCCAGCTTCCGCTTGCGTCATCAACCAATGTACAAGGCCTGTGGTGGATGCACCAGATTCTCCTGCAACAATGGGGGTATCTCCTTGCAGTGGCGCCGCAAGAATACGCATGCCATTGGCAGCAATATAATCAGCACTAGAAAAATAGCCAAAACTATAATCGCGCAAAATAGGCCATGATTGTATGCACGGTTTACCACAAGCCAGCCCAGCCATGAGCGAATGTAAGTCCCCTGTCACCGTGTGGGCTTTTCCGTCACCTGCCACGGCTGAGGCATAGATGCAATTGGCAGTATGTGGTTCCATGATTATGCACTTTGGGGCTTTTTCTCGCAAAACAGCATGGAAAAAAGCCACCATGGCCGCGGGAAAAGATCCCACGCCTGCTTGTAAAAAAAGATGCGTGGGCAACTCATCAAGTTCTTGTAATTGCTCTAAAATTTCTAGGGCCAAGGTCAAATAACCTTGCTTTATCCACAAGGGAATTTCTTCATAACCTTCCCAGGCGGTATCTTGCACAAGCACATATCCTTTTTCTTGCGCTTGAGCATATGTGTAAGCCACCGTGTCATCATAATTCCAATCGGTAACAGTACAAGAAGCACCGTGTTCTCTAATATTTTTTACTCTACCGGGAGCAGATCCATGCGGCATAAATATACGCGCTTCTTGTTGTAATTGTTCTGCTGTCCACGCCACGCCACGTCCATGGTTTCCATCGGTGGTGGAAGTAAAAACAAGCTCTCCTAACCTCTTCCGTACCTCTTCAGTGCGCAAATAGTCCGCACAAATGGACGAAAAATCTTCACCTAAGACTTTAGCTAAATAACGTCCCATGGCATGAGAGGCTCCCAGCACTTTAAAGGCTTTTAAACCAAAACGTGTGGATTCATCCTTCAAAAAGAAATTTTTCAATCCTAAATGAGAGGCAAGTTGTGGTAATGATTGTAATGTGGTGGGAGAATATTCAGTAAAAGAAGCATGATACTTACGCACTTCTTGAGCTTTTTCCAAGGAAAAATGCGCTAAAGTTTGATCTAAATCAACGTCACTGCCAACTCCCTTAGGAACTGGATTTTTATGAAAAAGCATGGTCATATCCCTTTCTTCAATTGTTAAGGCAAAATTATTTTTCTTTCCAATCTTTAACACGTACTTCCACTGAAGAAATGCCATTATACGTATTAATAATGGGTGTATATGCCAAATAAATATGAGATTTTGTCAAAGATTTTGTAAATTCTTTTCCCTTACGCCACGCTTTGGCATGTAAGGTAATACCTGTGCTTTCGTCGACCACTTCTAAAAACACATGTTCCTTTTGACTACCCACATGGCGCATTTTTTTAACTAGCAAAGCCGGAGAAGCAAATACTGGCTCGGAGTTTCCCATGCCAAAAGGTTGTAATAGCTCAAGTTCACGAATAAAAATAGCATTACTGGCGCAAGAAAAATCCACCACTGCATCCACAGTTAGACTAGGCGTGGGAGTAAGGGAACCAAGCGCTTCTTGGACAATAGCCGTAAAGCGCTCACGCAATTCTGGTAAATTTTCCTTAGCAAGACTTAAACCGGCAGCAAGTTTATGCCCTCCGTATCCCAACAAAAGATCAGAAACCTTACCTAGACCTTCGTGTAAGTGAAACTCTTTAATGGATCGACCTGAACCTTTAACGCTGGTTAAACCGTCACAAAGAATTAACGTAGGCTTATAAAATTCTTCCACAATGCGCGAAGCCACAATGCCTATAATACCCTGATGCCAATCATCTCCATACAATACCAAGGCAGCTTTATCTTTTTGTGCCATGGCTTGTTCGCGTGCTTCTTGGTGAATTCGCTCTTCATCTTTGCGTCTTTCAGTATTAAGCACATCTAGCTTTTGAGCCAAGGGCAAAGCACTTTCCATATCTTTACTACGTAAGAGTTCAAGAGCTATGGTGGCATGGCCCATACGCCCTGCGGCATTGATGCGCGGTGCCAAAGAAAAAACAATTTGACCAGATCCAAGCTTAGCTGTCGGATCAAACTTACATACACTTTTTAACGCACCAAGACCAGGACGTAAGGCAGTGGCAATGGTTAATAAACCATTTTTCACTAAAATTCTATTTTGTCCTTTTAAGCTTACCACATCAGCCAAGGTACCTAAAGCCACAAGATCAAGTACATTGCGCATATCATATTTAATACCGCTATGTTCTTGCAAAGCTTTATTCACAGCACACATGAGAAAAAAAGCTACCCCAACGCCTGCCAAATCAGGACAAGGGCAAGGTGCCATACGTGGGTTACAAATGGCGTCGGCTGGGGGTAATTCTTCGGGAGGAAGGTGATGGTCAGAAACAATGACTGTAAGCCCCAAATTTTTAGCATGACTAATGGCCTCTTTATCAGAAATACCACAGTCCACCGTAACAAGTGCTTGTACACCTTGTTCAGCTAAAATATCTATATGGGGAATGTTAAGGCCATAGCCTTCGGATTGTCTTTCAGGAATATGCGGCACAGCTTCAAAGCCATGTGCTGCCAAAACGTCCATTACAAGAGCTGTCGATGTGATACCGTCCACATCATAATCGCCCCAAACAGCTATTTTTTTACCGGAAAGTAAGGCGTTTACCATATGCTCAGCAGCTTCTGCAAGCCCTGGCCAAAGGTTCAGAGGTGCCAGTAAACGCAAGTGCGGTGAAAGAAAATCTTGTATCTCTTGCTCAAGACTTACACCGCGCAATTGCAAAATATGCAATAGAAGAGGAGAAATACCCAAGGTATTTGCCTTTCCCATGTCTTGTGATGTCATGGATGAGGGCGCCGAAAAAACCGACGCTGTTGCATGGCATAGGGGAACACTGTTGACCGAAGATTCCTCAGAATGATCTAAGCCATGTCGCAAAATCCAATTTTTCACTCTTTACCCAATAATCCTAAGTGTTTTTTCCGTATTTTGATGCCAATGATATGAAAGTCACCGGCACAAGGTTTTTTCTTTGCATCCAATCTAAAAACTTCAAACCTGTTTCATTGGTGGGGGCCACATCAAGCATTTTGAGCAAATATTCCATGCACTTTTCATAATCTTTAAGTTCAAGATAGGTACGTGCCACGTTAAAATATAAATTCTCATCGCCTGTGCTTAGTTCTAAGGCTTTATTATAATACTCTAAGGCTTCATGCAGCATGGTACTTTTACGTAAAGAAATACCAAATTCATTAAATAAGTGCTTATGCCTTGCTTGAAATGTACCCTCTAGCTTTAGAAGACGCTCAAAAATATTTTTAGCCTTATCCCCTTCTCCTCGTTCAAGATAGGTTAAACCAATGCCAAAATTTGCACGCACACTATCTTCGTCAATGGATAAAGCCGCATTATATTCATTTTCTGCCGAAAAATTCTCTCCCTTTTTTCTATGCTCGTCGCCATTGTCTATGGACTCTTGCAACTCTTGCATTTTGGGGAAAACAGAACTCATGTAGAATTCTGGCTCGGGAGAAAACTTAGTTACAAGTTCTTCGCGTGTGATTTCACGAGACTGACCAGCAGGCACCAAATTACCATTTAAGGGTTGGCATTCTAAAACGCCATTCTCTAAGGTTTCAATAAACCAATAACTTTTTTGAACAGTACGTCTAGTTGTGGTGCCAGTGCCAATTTTCTTAATTTCCTGAGTGGAAAAAACTCCCTTCACATAATTAGGATCTTTGCGACGCATACTCATAATTTTTCCACCTTTGAACTGTTACACAGGTGTTCACACCATTTGTTGTAAAATATCTTGTGCAGCTTGTTGAGGATTTTCAGCCTTGGTAATGGGCCTACCAACCACAAGAAAACATGCCCCAGCCTCCATGGCTTGAGCCGGTGTCATGACACGGCGTTGATCATCAGCCTGTCCATTATCTGGGCGAATGCCTGGAGTTAAGCGCATAAAGTCTTCTCCACAACGCTGTCCTATGCTTTGTGCCTCGTGCCCAGAACACACAACTCCATCCAGGCCCCAGCTTTGCGCTTGCTGAGCCAAGTCAAGAACCAAATCCCCTATCTTTTCTTGAGATAAAGGAAGCTCTCCCTGTTCCATACTGGTGAGCACGGTTACCCCAAAAACTAAGGGTCTGCTCCCTTGATTGCCATTGTCTTTTGCATAATCATGCACCGCTTGCATGGCAGCTTGAGCCATGCGCCCGCCGCCTTGTGTATGGATAGTCAATAAATCCACACCCATTTTACAAGCTGACAATACACCCCCATAAACAGTATTGGGGATGTCATACATTTTTAGATCTAAAAAAATTTTAAATTGTAATGCCTTAAGCTTGGAAATAATCTCAGGTCCACCTTGTACAAAAAGTTCAAGTCCCACCTTAAGCCAAGGAACAGTTCCCTTCAAACTTGTTGCCAAGCTAAGAGCATATTCGGGATCTTGAGTATCTAAAGCAACAATAAGCTCTGCTCTACTCATGCGTCTGTTTCCTCATGCTCTTGAAAAAGTTTGGCTAAAAGATCTGCATTGTGACTGGGAAGCAACGTTGCTGCCACAAAGATAGAACGTAATTGATCATACGCTTTTTCAAGATCATCATTAACAATTAAATAATCAAACAAATGCGCCTCATGCATTTCATAAAGAGCATTGGTAACGCGCTGATTTATTTGTTCTGGTGTATTACTTCCACGTGAAGTGAGACGTCGCTTAAGCTCTGCCACAGAAGGTGGTAATATAAAAACATATACAGCAGAAGGTAAAGTTAAACGCAATTGCGAAGCGCCTTGCACATCCACATCGAAAATAAGATCTTTACCAGAGCTAAGTATGTCCCTAGTTTCTTGTAAGGGAGTACCGTAGGAGTTTCCATGCACTTTAGCCCATTCCGCAAAAAATTCTGCATCTTTTTTTTCTTTGAATTCGTTGACGCTTACAAAATGATAATCTTTACCATGTACTTCCCCTTCGCGAGGCATACGCGTTGTATAGGAAATGGAATATCCAAAATTTGGAAACTCATCACGTAAGCGTTTAATAAGTGTTGTTTTACCTGCACCTGATGGAGCGCAAATAACAAGCACTGTACCTGTACGAACTGTAGACATACCTTAAAACTCCTATAACTTAAACTGAGCTTCTGAGGGAAGCTCTCCTTCTTGCCAAAACCTTTGACTGATGGTTTCAGGCTGAATGGCAGAAAGTATCACATGGTTTGAATCTGTTATGAGAATAGAGCGAGTTTTTCTTCCTTGGGTGGCATCAAGCAAACGACCCGCTGCTTTAGCATCTTCTCTTAATCGCTTCATGGGCGAAGAAGATGGGTTCACAATGGATACCACTCGCGAAGCCACCACAAAGTTATTAAACCCCAAATTTATCAATCGTTGCGCTTGCATTCACACACTCTATTCAATATTTTGTGCTTGCTCGCGACACTTTTCTAGTTCATTTTTTATATCCACCACAAGGCGCGACAATTGTACATCGGGTATTTTATTCCCACAGGTATTAATTTCACGAAAGCATTCTTGTAATGTGAAATCAAGTTTACGCCCCACATCCTTACCCATCTGCAACAATTCTGCAAAACGTGTAAAATGTGTACGCAAGCGTGTCACTTCTTCACTCACATCAAGCTTATCTCCAAGTAGTGTAATTTCTTGTAAAAAACGTCCTTCTTCCAATTCCGTGTCGTGATTAGCCAGTATTTCAGACACACGCTCTCGCACAGTGAGCATACGTTCTTCTTTTATACTGGGAATGCGTTCTTCGATAATATCAGCCCATGCTTCCATACGCAAAAGACGCGCTTGTAAATCTAAGGCCAAAGAAGCCCCCTCCACCTGACGGGACTCATTCCAGTCTTCCAAAGCTAAGCCAAGTCCTTCCACCAAGCGGTCAGCCATACCATCTTCATGTGCATCTTCAGCACCGCCCCATAGGGCTGGCATGGACAAAAAGAGATTATAGTCTGGCGTAAACACCTCTTGTCTTTGCCCTGCAAGGTCATGCAATGCGTTGAGCATGGCCGAAGCCTGCGCTGCGTCAAAGTGCACATTTTTTTGCGCATGTGGCCCATATTGCATTACAAGGCTAATATCTACACGCCCACGCAAAGCAAATTGACGTGTATGTTTTTCAAGACGAGCTTGCAAACTGCGCAAGGCTGAAGGAAGATGCCAGCGTATATCTAAATGCTTACCATTGACACTGCGAACTTCCCATTGCTGAACAAATTCCTCATCTTCCATGAGGCAACGTCCAAAGCCTGTCATACTGCGCAACATGTGCTCTCCCATTATTATAATAAGGTAAGGGAGCCCAGAGGCTCCCTTTTATACCTCAACATACTATCTAAACTATAACTGAACATACATTAAAGCCTCACGGGCTTTTTTATTATGTAGCTCAAGAAAAGCCGCCGCTTCCACCGCTGCTGCCACATGAACCTGCGTTGGGACAAGCCGAGCGCCCACCAGACATTTTTACGGTGGGATGCACAGGTCCTACTTTAAAAGGAAAAGCTCTAGACTTTTGAGGGCTTGGTGCTGACACTTTTTTATGAACCTTATCAGTTCCACAGTGAGGGCAAGTGGGCATTTGTGATTGCACCACTATATCTTCAAAATCTTTTTCACAATTTTCACAAGTAAAATCAAAGATGGGCATAAAATATCCTTTGCAAAAAACTTCCAAATAGGTACACTATTATACGGTTGCGAAACCTTCTTGGCAAGAATTATCTTATGGATAAACCAGTAAAACTTAGGAAAAATCATGAGTAAGAAAATTTTACTATTGGGTGGAGATTTTGTAGAAGATTATGAAATTATGGTACCATTTCAAATGCTTCAAATGCTTGGCTATGAAGTACATGCCGTATGTCCCGACAAGAAGGCCGGCGACAGCATAAAAACAGCCATCCATGATTTTGAAGGCTTCCAAACCTTCACCGAAAAAGTAGGCCACAATTTTATTATTAATTATGACTTTGCTAAGATAAATACCAAAGACTATGTGGGGCTTGTTATTCCCGGTGGACGCGCCCCAGAATACTTGCGTATGAATAATCAAGTCATTGATATAATTCGTGAGTTCGAGGCGGATAAAAAACCCATGGCAGCCATTTGCCACGGTCCGCAATTACTCGTCCCCACTGGTGCCCTTAAAGGCAAAAAAAGCACTGCCTATCCCTCTTTGCAATGCGATGTGGAAATGGCCGGCGGCACATGGGTTCCCATCAATGCGACCTTCAATAATGTGGTGGTGGACGCTAATCTCGTTACAGCACCAGCATGGCCCGCGCATCCTGAGTGGATTGCTGCTTTTGTTGCTTTATTGGGTGCAAAAATCTCAATTTAATTTATTATATGTTTTTATGGCTATGAACAAGACAAATGCAGCACGCCTTTTAGATTCCTTGGGCATAGCATATACTTTGCACGCCGTGGCAGTGGATGAAAAAGACCTCTCTGCCGCGAGCGTCGCAAGGGATTTGCATGTGCCTCCCAGCGCTGTATATAAAACCTTGGTGGCCCGTACTGACAAAGGTGCTGTCTTTATGGTATGCATCATGGCTGATGCCACGTTGCACCTTAAAAAAACCGCCAAAGCTCTTCACGTTAAAAGTGTAGACCTTGTCCCCCTTAAGGAAGTTCTTCCTCTTACGGGTTACGTACGTGGTGGATGTTCTCCTTTGGCAGTTAGAAAAAACTATCCAGTCATTCTGGATGAGCATGCCATTTTAGAAGAATTTATCTATATTAATGCAGGACAACGCGGTTTACAATTACGCCTTACACCGGAAGATTTGCTCCGAGCCACACAAGGTCAGTGGGCAGATATTACCCTTACGTCATAAAAAACACTGCGTTAAGAATTTCCCAACGCAGTGTTAAGATGATTGACAAAAAAATTATTTTGTTATGGTAAAAGGAATACTGTGTAATGCTGCACCGTGTTCTTCGGTACGCCCCAGTTCCCAAGTCGCTTGACCAGCATCCCAGCCTAAAGCTTTCACTATCTCTTGTGCCATGCCGTTGGTGTTAATGAGTGGATGGCGTTGAAAAACTTGAGGCAAGCCATAGGTCAAGCTACACACCAAGCACTTTTCTGGGCGCTGATGTAATTCAAAAGCAAGCTTTACAGCACCATCGGTAATTTCGCGTAAAACGAGCTTAATATTGTAGGCACCTTCTTCTGCCTCGCCATAAAGAGCCTCAAAAAACGCATCGCTACGTTCGGCGGGTAATAAAGCGTCAAGCATTTCTTGTGTGAGAATAGATGCTTTATCTGTCATAGCTTTCCTCATTCTTGGTTATAAGTGAACAGTAAACTTAATTACATTACATAAAAAAACGTTCACTGACAAGAAAAAGCATTCAGCTATTCCCATGCCCGTGCTTCTTTACTTTCCATGGAGAAATCGTTCGTACTCAGCTTTAAGTATACGATCTTGAGGATTTTGCAGACATGCAAATCGAGAGAAGGAGAAATTCTCTCTTAATTCTTCCAGATAGATGGGGCGTAGTTCTTGCCCTCGTTCATATCCTGCCATGTGTGCCAAAAGCCCCAGTATGCGTTCCACGCTTACACCTGCCTGTCGTAAAGTTTGCAAAGCCAAAGAACCATGTCTTTTAGCCAAGCGCTCTCCCTCCACATCAAGTAAAAGAGGTACGTGGGCATATGACGGAGTTGAAAAGCCTAAAAGTTTTTGCAAATATAATTGCCGTGGTGTCGAAACTAAAATATCAGCCCCACGCAGTACTTGTGTCACCCCTTGAGCAGCATCATCCACCACCACGGCCAATTGATAAGCCACCACACCGTCCGACCGACATAGGGCAAAATCTCCCCCCACATCTTGCCATGTGAATCGTTGCTCGCCATGAAGGACATCGTTAAAAGAAAGTATGTCTTCAGATTTTTCTTGTCCATGGAAAGCACAACGCAAGCGCCATGCCGCTTTACGCCCTGCTTGTTCTTTAAGCGCTCTTTGTTCAATACTTAACTGCGCACATAAACCTGGATACGGTGCGCCGCTATCATCCACATGAGGTGCTCCAGCAAGGGTACGCAACTCTTTACGAGTACAATAGCAAGGATAAAGTAACTCCTGTTGACGCAAAGACTGCATGGCGTGCGCATAGTGTTCATGACGCATACTTTGATGAACTACGGGGCCATCCCATACAAGTCCAAGCCAGCGCAAATCTTCTTCAATGGCTGCGGCGTAATGACTACGAGAACGCTGTGGGTCAATATCTTCCATGCGTAAAATAATGCTTCCTCCAGGCACAGATTTAGCCCATAGCCAAGCCCATAAAAAAGACCATGCATTACCTAAATGCAAAAAACCGGTGGGGCTTGGGGCAAGACGACCATGAGGAGGTAGTGTACACATTGTCATGGGCGTTACATAGCGCAAGACAAGAAGGCTTGCAAGACACAGGCAAATGCAACTTTTTTCCTGTGCTGGAAAAATATATATTACACTTTTGTATAATGCGATTTGAATAAGAATTAAAACATGTTATATTCAGTATAATCAAACTCTCATGTCACAGCATTTTCTTGCCAAGCTTAAAAGACAAAGGTATAAACAAAGTATGGAAAAAAAACTTACTTGCCCTCAATGCGATACCACTGTGCTCGCCTACAGAAATCCATTCCCCACCACGGATGTCATCATTTATGATGCACAGCATGGTATTGTGCTCATAGAGCGTGTCAATGAACCCCACGGATTTGCTTTGCCCGGAGGCTTTGTGGATATGGGAGAAAGAGTGGAACATGCAGCAGTACGTGAAATGCGCGAAGAAACATCTTTAGATGTGGAACTGTTAGGTCTTTTAGGTGTATATTCTGACCCCAAACGTGACCCGCGTTTTCACACTCTAGGCATGGTATTTGTGGGGAAAGCCCGCGATATAAACGCCTTATGCGCCGGAGATGACGCTAAAAACGCTGCTTTTTACTCTTTAGACGCCCTCCCCCCATTGGCCTTTGACCATGGCGCCATCATAGAAGATTTTAAACAATATTTGACACATGAGCGCCCTCTTCTACCCATTGCCCCTCATATTTTTAGCTCTGAATAAAGTAAGGATCAGACCTCATGTACAGCTCCCTACGACAATGCGTAGACGATCTTGAAAAACATGGACACTTGGTGCGCATTGATGCACCAGTGGACGCCAATCAAGAAATAGCTCTCATTCAGCGCCGAGCTTTTGAACAAAAAGCTCCTGCACTACTTTTCACCAACGTGAAAGGTTGCGCTTTTCCCATGCTGGCCAATCTTTTTGCCACTAAGGAGCGTATGCATTTTATCTTTAGGCATACACTCCCCACATTGGAATTTTTATTTAAAGTTAAAGCCGACCCCACACAGGCCCTAAAAAAACCATGGAAAGCCCTTGGTTTACCACGCATGCTTTTTCATGCTCTTCCCAAAAAAGTGAAACAAGGCCCTGTGCTCCAATGCCAAGCAAAAGTTACCGATGTCCCTCAGCTCATTTCATGGCCACAAGATGGAGGCCCTTTCATTACTCTCCCCCTTGTATACAGCGAAAACCCCGAAAAACCAGGCTTTATGGGCTCAAACCTTGGCATGTATAGGGTACAATTGGGAGGCAATGATTATATCCCCAATGAAGAAGTGGGCCTGCATTATCAAATCCATCGTGGTATAGGCGCTCACCATATGAAAGCCTTGGAACAAGGCACCCCTTTACCCGTACGCATCTTTGTGGGTGGTCCTCCGGCCATGACGCTTTCGGCAGTGATGCCCTTGCCAGAAAATCTTTCTGAACTCTTTTTTGCCGGTGCTTTGGGCGGTAGACGTATAGCCATGCTCAGTGCTGAAGCCGTTAATGATGGCTGCAACCTTCCTTTATGGGCCCATGCAGATTTTTGTATCAGTGGACATATCCTCCCGCATTGCAAAACCGAAGGTCCCTTTGGTGATCATCTTGGTTATTATAGCTTACGTCACCCTTTCCCTGTGTTGAAGGTTTCCTCAGTGCATCATCGAAAAGATGCCATCTGGCCTTTCACTTCCGTGGGTCGTCCTCCTCAAGAAGATACACTTTTTGGGCAATTTATTCACGATCTCACCGGCCCTTTGGTGCCACAGGTTTTTGCAGGTGTGCATGAAGTGCATGCCGTAGATGCCGCTGGAGTGCACCCTCTGTTGCTGGTCATAGGTAGTGAGCGTTACACTCCTTTTGCAGAAACACGTCGCCCCCAAGAGTTACTCACTTGCGCATGCAACGTACTTGGCAATACCCAAACAGCGTTAGCAAAATATTGCTTTATTACAGCGAAGGAAGATGACCCCGCTTTAACGACACATAATGTGGAAAAATACTTTACTCATGTATTGGAAAGAACACATTTTGATCGCGATTTACATTTTATTACTAAAACAACCATAGATACTTTGGATTACTCAGGCACAGGACTCAATGCTGGTTCCAAATTGATTTGGGCCGTGGCAGGTAAGCCATGTCGTACCCTTGGTATAGAATTGCCCTCTTCCATTCCTCTACCCCAAGATTTTGGTAATGTACATCTATTCTCTAAAGGTATTATCATAATACAAGGGCCTAAAGATACACGAGAAACTGCTTTGCGTGGAACAGAAGATGTACAAATGAAGGCACTTTCTGAGGCTTTGGAGCATCTTCCTCGTAAAGAAGAATTTCCCTTGATTGTGGTGGTAGATGACAGCGACTTTACAGCTCGTACTTGGAATAATTTTTTGTGGACGGTGTTTACTCGTTCAGATCCAGCCACAGATATTTACGGTGCACGTGCCGTAACCCACTGTAAGCACTGGTCATGCGAAGCTCCGCTCATCATTGATGCCAGACTTAAGGCCTATCAAGCTCCGCCTTTAGAAGAAGATCCAACCATTGTTCAACGTGTGGAAACCATGGGAGCACCTGGCGGCCCATTACATACCTATATCTAGGAAGGAAATATGAAAGTAGCTCTTTTACAATGCAATACCATTACCGGCGATATTGTGGGTAATACAGAAAAAATACTCCGAGCCGTAAAAAACGCCACGGCTTCCGGTGCTGGCCTATGTATTACACCGGAACTGTCTTTATGTGGCTTGGCTCCGCAACACCTTCTCTTTTCTCCAGGCTTTGTGGAAGGTTGCCGAGTTGCCTTACAAAATATGGCTCAAAAACTTAAAGGTGGTCCAGCTGTTTTAGTGGGTGCTCCCATGATAACAGCCCATGGTAAAGACTTAACCAATGCCGCCATTCTCCTACACAATGGCACCATTTCTGTGGTTTCAAGCAAGATTTTAGACCCCAATGGCACCGACCACAGTCATCAGTATTTTGAAAGTGGAGCATCTTGTGGCGTTATCACTTTGGCTGGCTGGCGTCTTGGTGTAATTCTTTGCGAAGATGACCCCCTAAATCATGCTTTTTGGAAAACGCAACATAACAATGCGCAAAATCCCCTTACCGAACTCATAGCCGGCGGTGTTGATGGCATTGTGCATATGGCTTGCAACGCCTATGTCATGCATGGACAAGAAAAACGTGAGCATATTCTTTCTCATGTGGCTGCACGTCATCATATCCATGTATTTTCCGCCAATACCGTGGGTGGTAATGATACGACCATCTACGGCGGACAAAGTTTAGCCTTTGGTCCCACTGGAGCACTTTTAGCTCGCGGTTATGCTTTTGAGGAAGATCTTGTCATGGTGGATACAGCCGTGGAAAATGAACTTTCCATCATGGCTTGTCCTGTGGCTGAAGAAGAATGCTGGCATGCTTTAGTTCTTGGTACCAGAGATTATGTACAAAAAAGCGGCATGGAAAACGTTGTCATAGGTCTTTCCGGAGGTCTAGACAGTGCCATGGTTGCAGCCATTGCCGTGGAAGCCTTAGGTAAAAAGCATGTCCGGGGTGTGTGTATGCCGTCTCCATATACATCTCAAGAATCTCTTGACTATGCAAAGCAACTTGCTACAAGTTTAGGGATTCCCATGGATACCATAGCCATAGAGCCCCTTATGCAAAGTTTTGAACAAGCTCTTGCCCCTTCCCTTGAGGGCCACAGAAAAGCTGAAAATGATGTTACTTACGAAAATATTCAAGCACGTATTCGCGGTACTTTGCTCATGGGAATTGCCAACGCCACCCAAAGTATGGTGCTTAATACCGGCAATAAATCTGAAGGTGCCATGGGGTACTGCACCTTATATGGTGATGCCGTAGGTGGCCTTAGCGTCATTGGCGATGTTTCCAAAAGTCATCTTTATGAGGTAGCTCGTTGGTATAACACTACCCATCCACAAAAAACCATACCACAAGGCATTATTGATCGCCCGCCCACAGCAGAGTTACGCCCCAATCAATTGGACAGTGATTCTCTACCTCCTTATGATACCCTTGATGACAGCATGAAGCGTATTTTACATGCTGACCTTACAACAAGCCAAGAAAGCCAAGATGATTCTGCCATGGATCAAAGAGTTTTTAATGGCATAACAAAGGCTGAATTTAAAAGACGTCAATGTCCTCCAGCCCTTACCATAAGCACAAAGGCTTTTGGTAAAAGTTGGTGTATACCTGTGGTAAGCAAAGTTCGCTTGCCGCACTAGTGCATAATCATTAAAATATAAGGAGTCTTTATGCTGTTTACAAAAAAAATTCTCACAATGTGTTGCCTATGCATGGCTTTAACTGCTTTTTCCTTACCCACATATAGCTTTGCCAATGAAGGCAGCGACGAGCGCAGTATCAGCTTACCTGCTCCCGACACCAAGGGAAGCGTTTCTCTTATGCAAGCTTTAGCAGAAAGAAAAAGTACACGCAGCTTAAGTAATGAGGCTCTCAGCCAGCAAGATGTGTCCAATATTTTATGGGCGGCCTATGGCACCAACAGAAAAGATGGTAAACGTACCATTCCCACCGCGCATAATAAGCAAAATGTGGCTTTGTATGTTTTCATGAAGGGTTTTATCTGGATTTACGACGCAGAAAGCAATGCCATACATAAACTCATTGAAACAGATCTTGCCGGATCTTCCAAAGGCGCCATGACTCTTATCATTGCAGCAGAAGGCGATGCAAAAACCGACTACTACGGTAATATGCACACTGGCTCTTTATACCAAAATGTGGGCTTGTATTGTGCCACAGCTGGCCTTGGTAACGTGGTACATGCCAGTGGAGTGGACAAGACGCAAGAAATCATTGCACCCTATCTACCCACAGCCTATACAGTACGCATGCTACAATCTATCGGAAAGATGAAATAAATTCTCTCACCAAAAAAATATATCAAAAAAAACAGGGAGGCAGATGGCGTATCTGTCTCCCTATTTTTTCAAACATGTAACAAATTATGTATTTTTATTGGATCCAGGGTGAGCTCCGTCATACACCTGCATAAGATGCTCCAAGGTAAGATTGGTATAACGCTGTGTGGTGCTCAAACGGCTATGCCCCAAAAGCTCTTGCACTGTACGTAAATCTGCTCCGGCTTCCAATAAATGAGTAGCAAAACCATGACGCAACGAGTGCGGTGACACCGTCACATCCAAGCCAGCCTTTTTGCACAATTCTTCTATAATACGTGTAGCTTGTCGGCGTTGTAAACGTGCACCTCGTGCTCCCACAAAAAGCGCCATTTCGCGCACCAGTGCCACGTGGGCGCGCAATCGCAACCAATGCTCCAAAGCATCTTTAGCCACAGGTGTCAGTGGACAAAGACGTTCTTTTCTGCCTTTCCCAAGTACACGTAAAAACCCTAAACGTACATCTATGTGTGTCACGTCCAAATCTAAAGCTTCAGAAATACGCAATCCTGAACCGTATAAAATTTCTGCCAATGCCCTATCTCTTGCCTGCAAAGCTTCCGCTTCGAGGTTAGGCACTGAATGCCCTGTGGTATCGGAGGAAGAAAGCAAGGCAAACGTTTGGTCGACATTTAGAACTTTAGGATGTTTTTGCTCTTGTTTAGGATTTCGAATACCCGCCATGGGGCTCACTTCTAAAATATGCACCCGTTGCAAATATGCAAAAAAAGCTCGCATGGATGCCAGTTTACGCGCCATGGAGCTTTTAGATAATGCTTGCTTATGGAGTGAAGCTATATATTTTCGCAAATGCTTTTTATCAATTTTTTTAGAATCTTCAAGGCTTACACCTTGGCTTTGCAAAAATGCTTCACACTGTGCCAGATCTCCTGCATACGCTGAAAGTGTCGCCGCAGAATACCCTTTTTGAAATTCCAGCCAAGCAAGAAAAGCTTGTACACAGGACATAGAATCTAATCAACACGCCTATCAAACATGTACACAGAGCCATCTTTAGCTTTACAAAGCTTTTTGATTTGCCCCACAGCTTGAGACACTTCACCATAGTGAGTAAATCTGGCGTTGGTGTTTACAGTGATGCTAATGGAAATACTCATGAAGGGAAAGCGTTGCAAATTCCCTGCTCTATCCCGAGAAATAATACCCTGATTGGCCCTATCTTCTGCATCATAAAAATTGGGAATAATCTCGTCATAAGCAGCCACAAGGGACTGACAAGTTTCTTCCATGATTTCAGCCGGCAAAATGAAGAAAAAGTCATCGCCACCGATGTGCCCCAAAAATTTATACTCAGCCGTGGAATTCATAATGGTAGCCACGAGCAAGCGCGCCGCAACCAACAAGGCTTCATCTCCGCGCGAAAACCCGTATTTATCATTAAAGGCCTTAAAATTATCAATATCTAAATAAGCAGCGGCAAAATTTGTTCTATCCATGATATGCTTTTCCACCATTTGCATAATGGAAGCGTTACCAGGAAGACGCGTTAAGGGGTTGGCATCAAGGGTGCATGAAGAACGTTGTAAAGCAAGCTCTAAACGAGTACGCATTTCTTCTGGGGTGGAAGGTAAAATGATAAAATCATCCACATCAGAAAGTTTTTGACGCACTTCTGCATTGAACGACTCAAAGCCCATCACAAGCACGGTACACACTTGGCGGTACACATTTTCAGCTTTCACCAACTGTACAATTTCTGCGCCGCTTAAATCATTACTATACTCACCGCAAATAAGGATATGAGGAGGCTCACTAAAAAGTCTTTCAAGTAAAGCTTTACCACTACTAAACACTTCCCATTGAATATTTTCATTGGGCCAAAGACCTTGCAAAGCTTCACAAAGCTCAGAGTCTATGGACAGCAAAAAAATACTAGGCTTAGAGCCTGTAATGGCTTTAAAATCAAAAGATTCCATAATATTACCTACCAAATACGGGGAAGTCACTTTGTTTTTGAAATTCTATGCCAATTTTATCAACAAGTTCACGCAAGTCGTTTTGGTCAAGAGTTAAATGCTTTAACACCATGGGATTGATTTCAGAAACATTACTGTCTCCGGAATCACCCATTTCAAAAACCCTGGTGAAAAAGTCACCCAAGTGTACTACAGAAGCTAATGTTTTATGGTTGGCAGCCTTCATGGGATCATGATGAAAAGTCATAGCCGAAGTAATACCCATGGGTAAATTCCAATGCTGGGCCACCCAAGAATTTACACGAGTATGGTCAAAACCAAGAATAAGTTTTTCCGCTTCCATAAAGCTTACATCTTCATTGGCCACCAAGGATTGTATATCACGCAAAGCATCGGGAAGTTGGATACTTATAATAACTTTACCAAAGTCATGTAACAAGCCGGAAAGTATAAATTCTTCTTCTTCTTTAATTTTAAAGTGACGTGCCATCACTTTACAAGCCGTAGAGCAAGAAAGAGAATGATCCCATAAACCACGCATTTGTTTAGAAACAATTTCAAAAACCACAGTAGATATCAAAAGACCGTGCACAGCATTAACACCAAGTAAAATAAGGGCGTTATGAATGGAAACAATACGTCTTGGAAATCCGTACACTGGCGAGTTTACAAGTTTTAAAACTTTAGCACTCAAACTTTGATCTTGTGTAATAAGTTCAGCTACTTTGGCGAGGTTTGTCCTATTTCCATCCATAAGAGCGGAAATTTTTTGTAAGGCTATGGGTAAAGTAGGAATGCTTTTAGCAGCAAGCACTTGCCCTTTATAACTGGTACTTAAGTCCACATTACTCATAATAAACTATACCTTTCTCAATTACACACGCTCATGAAAGTGCTTTTTTAAAAAGGCTTCAATGGTGCGCATGAAGATGCTTTGTTGTTGATTTCTAAACAGATGGGGAATTCTTTCTAAGCGTTCAAGAGCATTGTAACTTTTGGGAGCCCCAGGCACAGGGTTGCCAAGAATTTGCAATGTATAAATACCTAAGGCATTGCATTGAGAAAGCAATTTTTCGGTCACAGCACTACCAGCTTCGGCAATAATTTCTCCGCCGGCATTGCGTACTCTGCAACCCAATATCATATTAGGTTTCACTTGTTCTATGGGAATATCTTGCATACTATGGGCTTTCTTTTAATAAGTAATCTAAAAAATACATCTTTCTCAAGATGTGTCATCTAATATTATATAACTATCACACAAAATACTAAACATCTAGTGGACATTCACATAAAAAAAAATTTCCTACCCTAAAGTACCATAAGCATTTGCTCACCAAAGCGTATTTCAAGAAAGCATATTGAAATAACAAAATATTTTGCTAACAAAAAGCTTTTAAAGCAACGTAGCGTGCCCCCGGCAACTTTTTAACTAAGCCTTTCAACTCCATTTCAATAAGCAAGGTTGAAATTTGAGAAATGGGTCTTTGGCTTACAGTGCATAAAATATCCACGTGAACGTCACCATGCGCGTGCAAATAAAGTAAAATTTCGCGTGCTGTGTCAGTATCTTCAGCCAAAAAATCACCATCTGGCTCAAAGTTAGCTTCTGCCCCTGCCTGATATGCAACCTTACAAGCTCTTTCTTCAAGTTCTGCATGAAGTTTCTTAGGTTTCATGGTCTCAATAACAACTTCACTCCGTAAGGGAATAAAGCCTTGTAATGATACGGCTAAGTCTTGTAAGATATCTTCACTGGTGAATACAGGTTTTGCACCTTGGCGAATGAGTTCTTGGCAACCTTTAGACAAAGAGGCCGTGGTGGGTCCTGGAATGGCATATACTTCACGATTTTGCTCAAGAGCAAGGCGAGCCGTAATCAGACTACCACTACTTAGCATACCTTCCACCACCAAAACACCAAGACAAAGCCCACTGACAATGCGATTTCGTATGGGAAAATTTGTTGCTAAAGGACGTGTTTGTGGAGCAAATTCCGATAAAAGCAAACCGTCTTGACGGAGTTGAGCAAATATATCCTCATTGCTTTGCGGATACACAACATCCATACCGGTGCCAAGTACGCCTATGCTCTTTCCCACATGAGCAAGAGCCGCCGCGTGAGCAACTCTATCTATACCCTCTGCCACGCCAGAGACGATGCTTATTCCCGCTTGAGAAAGCTCACGAGCCATCTTTCCGGCCACGCGCACCCCTTCTGCACTGCATTTACGCGAACCTACAATGGCAAAACAAGGCATGGAAAGTAAGGAAATATCACCTGCATAATAGAGGAGCGCAGGGGCATCTATGAGCGTACGTAGTGAAGCAGGATACGCGTCGTGATGCCACAAAAGAATATGCGCATTACTCATCTGTGCTTTATGCCATTCCTGCAAAGCAGAAGTACGCCACGAGCCAGCATCGAGTAAATGCGCTTTTTCACGGCTTACGCCGGCTTCATTCCAAGAATTTTTATTTTCAAAAGCAGCGTACGCAGAGCCAAAGCATGTTAGCAAGCGAACCATGGTGCGCGGCCCTATGCCCTGCGTATGCTTTAATGCCAAAGTAGCCCAAAACTGAGCACGCTCAGTTGGGCTTAGCATTTGCCATGGTGTGTTCACCATTACAGCTTTCTGTTACGTACAATCTTTGCGGCACTGGAATTGGGAAAATCTGCAAGTAACGCTCTGTACTGCATTTGAGCATTGGCAGTATCACCCATCTTTTGATAGGTTAGGCCGGCTTTTAATAAAGCGTCAGAGGTTTTATGATGTTTTGGATATTGCGTTGTCACTTGCTTAAAGGCATACAATGCATTGGGATAATTTGCTTGTGAATAATAGCTTTCACCTATCCAATAATAAGCATTGGCGGCCAAAGAGCTTTGCGGATAACGCTGTAAAAACGCTTCAAATTGCGCACGACCCGCAGTGGCTTGTCCACTACGAACAAGATCTAGAGCCGCCTTGTACGCCGCCTTTTCATTAGTAGGTCTTGGAGCTGGCTTTTGCACTGGCTGCGCAGGAACTGGAGCCATTGCTGGGGCTACAGCTTGCATGGGCTGTACCGGCTGCACGGATTGAGCTTGTTGAACTGGTTGTATGGGCTGAGCTGGCACTGGAGCCGTAGTTGGAGCCGTGGCAACAAGGGGCTGAGCTTGACCTGAAGCAGAAGGAACATACATGGCCGTTTCAGGCGGTAAAGAAAGCTCTTGTACTGCCGGATTCGCACTGGCAGGGTTTTCACCATTTTGTTTCATGGCCATTTTAGAGCTAGGATCTAGAGCACCTAACGGAGCCTTAGGACTTACCTTTTGACCAGGCGCTGCGCCTTGAGCCAATACTTCAGGAGTAATGGCAGGCTTTGAGGGAATGGGGGCTGGAGCTACCGAGGCCACGGGCTTAGGCACAGGCTTAGCTGTGGTAGCTTTAGGCAATACAGGAGCAGGTGTATTACTCATGGGACTGGCATAAGCCACAGGGGGAACAGGGGAAGTAGAACCGGCCGGTGCGGGAGTACCATCTTGATTTATGGGACGAGCCACCATACCTGTTTTTTTACCGCTACGATAATAGACATCGTACACTCTGCTTTGAGAAGCTTGAACTTCTTGCCCTAAATCTTGCACGCGCCCTTCAATGGCGGCAATGCGGTGATCTATTTCTTCCACATTATTTTGAGTTTTTAACAGTGCTTCGTCGTCTTGCTTAGAAGCACAACCACCGCACAAAGCTCCGATAATAAGTAAAGAACTTAAGGCTGTTATGCTTTTTACACCATATGTGCTCGCATATTTGTTCACGCTCTTGTTCCCTTTCATCACATTCCCTCCAAATATCATATGTTCACAGTATGCCTTATATTGTAATACTTTTCAAGACATCTTGCGCTTAAAGCCAAATTAAGGCACAAATGTGCCACACCATAAGGAGAATTATTTTCATGGATTTTACTAGTATTGATTGGCAAAATATAGCAAAAATGTCATTTATCCTCTTGTGTTCTTTGTCTTTTTTAGCCGCAACTGCCTTGCCGTTCATGGCCATTAGTGGGCAAACTCTCTCTCTGATACGCCAAAGATCTGCCTATGCAAAGTGCGCTAAGCAAGTAACTTTATTGGCACTTATCTTAGGTTGGTTTACCACATGCGCTAGCTTTTGGCCCCTATGGCTACGTTTAAGCCCTGCAGTGGCGCCCCTTATTCCGGCTGATCTCCAAAACCTTGATCTCTACATCATATGGCAAACCATTGCTGCCCAAGTATATCTTCAAGCCCACCTTTCTGTGGGGGCTTTACTTGTGGGCGCCAGCCTTAGCCTTACCCTCTTTTATGCTTTGTGGAAACAGTGGAAAACCCATAGAGTTGCCATTCAATGTTTAGCCATTGTTGCCTCTTGTTGGTATGCCATGGCCGCCTTAGCTAGTATAAGTATTTTAAGCGCTGACACAGCTCTCACTGCAGGTATACCACACAGCGAAAGCCTTAAAGCGTTTTTTGTCCCAAGCTTTGACATGACCTACTGGGACGCAGCACCTTATGTGCTCCCTCTAGCTTTTGCCATGGCTGGCGGCTTAGCTTGTTTATGGCTTTTATTGCGTCGAACCAAGGATGATTTTGGCCGCGATTACTACACGCAAATGTTACCTTGGTGCGCCTCTTGGGCTCGCAATGGCTGGCTCCTATACTGGCTACTTTTAATGGCCACCACAGCCGTACAATGGATGAATCTCATGCAAGAAGAGAATTACCTCTCCAGTCCAGCTTTTATTCAATCGGTGGTGTTTTTGTTACTTTGGCTTATCCCCGGTATTTTATGGACCATTGTCATGCGTAGCGAATTTCCTTTACGTCATAAAGCTACTTTATTATTGGCATTCATCTTTGGTATGATGAGCATTGCCCCCATATATTTAAGTATTTAAGACATAAAAAAAGGGGAAGGAATACTATTTTCCTTCCCCAAAAAAACACAAAAATCCCATCTATTTCGCGTATTGCTTACGCCACTCATCAAGAAAAAGTAAGGTCGTCTCAAGGGGACTCAAATTACCACTACGCTGGCGAATGCGTACCATAACGTCTTCGAACTGTGCTTGTGCCGGCAAGTGTAAGGTGTCAAAAAGCTGTGCCAACTCTTCGCGCAAATGTTCAGGCACATCTGCAAAACCTTCTGTATAATTGCGTGGCTTCCATGGCCCACATGTCTCTTCCACATATTCAAGTAAACATTGCATACGTTTTTCATAACTATGCTCGGTGTGCACATGGATTTGCGCTTTCTGCGCCATAATAAGGCGTTCTTCTTCGTTTTGTAGATAATATTCCACCTTAGCGTACATTTCGTCCAAACTTTCAAAAGTTGCCAAAATGTCTTCTGGAAAAAGCTCTGCCATGAGACTTCTTTTATCCACGAGTTGAAAAGCGCCAATACTTGCCAACTCAAAAGTACGGGGGTTCACAAAGTCGCCTTCGGTTATGACCGTGGAAGTTTGCACACTTGAATGCAAATTCAGATTTATCTTGGTGGCATTATAAATTTTTACCGAATCTTCAGCACTAACCCTAGCACCACCTTGTTGCACATGACGCATGAGCTGACTCGCTCCCTCCCACTCCGTACCCCAAATTTTAAAATTTGGATATTTTGTTAAGGGCTTAAAAGCCATACGTCTATTGGGGTAGCCAGCACCCAAAAAAGCCACATCGGCCCCAAAAGTTTTTTGCTCCCCCAAGGATAAAGCTTGTGGCGCATGAAAAGAGGGCAAAGCCGCCATGGGTAAATACAGGGCATTTTTTTGCCCCACTTCTTCCAAGGCTTGTAAGAAAGGATCTTTTTGGATAACGGCAAACACAGAATATAAAGGAGCAAATGCCCGCCAATAGGAAAAAACTGTATGGTCTTCCACAAACCACATGGCTGTGGGAATGTGCATTTTCTCTAAGCGACGTAAAAGCTGACGACTCATGGGAGCTTGTGCCAAAGCCAACACCATGTCCGGTTCAAAACTTTCCGCTTGTGCTAAAATGGCCTGAGAAATGTTTTGTAAAAAAGCTCCTTCCAATTGGTCCAAGCGATCGGTGGTGATGCGTAAATCTTTCATGGCTGTAAAAGCTGTATAAAAAAGCGGCGCATCAAAAACTTCTACACTATGCCCCAAATGACGCAAAGCCTGAACACAATAATTACCTATGGGTAAAGACCCTCCATAAAAGGGTAGTACCACTAAAATGCGTAAAGCTTGAGCTGACATTTATTTTATCTCCCCTGACAAAAGCGTAGAAAAGCTTTTGCGCTCTCGAAGCATCCAATCTGCTTCTTCATAAAAATATTGTGCCATATTTTCATCCAACATATGACCTTCTTCAAGAGGGCTTTGGCAATACTCTGCCAATACAGCCCGTAATGCATGACGACGATCTGCATGAGAATCCACACCCAAATGCGTTGTGAAAGCTGAGCCTAAAGCATCCAAATAAGACGTTTGACACGTCAAACTTAGCGGAAGCTCTTTCCCTGGCCCAAGCTCTCTTCCTTGAATATGCGCCGTGAGAGCTCTATAAAAATGAGGATGCGTATAATCTTGCAAACACGCCGTTGCTATGGGGCAAGGAGCAGACTCAAGGCAAGGGGCGCATTGATACACCGATTGCCACACCGTATGCCCTTGACCATAAGGTCCCGTTTCATGACACCAGGCCGAGGAAAGGAAAAAAGCGTGCACCGGCACTCCCAAGCGCGCTGCAAGATGCATGGTTCCTGTATCTGGGCTTATGAGTGCATCCAAACCTTGTACAGCATCCACAAGGTCGCTCCATGAGGTTTTACCGCAGCAATCATGAAGCTTATCTTGTACACTAGTCGGTAAAAGTTTACGAAGCTGACGCGCCAGCGGCATTTCTGTGGCACTGCCAAGTAAATATAACTGCGGCCCTCCCATGGCTTCAAAAAAAGTACGCACCACTGGAGCTAAAACATGTGCAGGTAAAGAGCGCCTAGATTCTCTTCCTGCCAATACTACACCCACACCGCGCCCATGCCCTTGAGCCTGAGGGTTTACCATGGTTGGAGCGCAAGGTTGTGGTGTAAAATAAGCCCAAAAGTCCACTAAATTCATGGGGCTTATACCTCTATTTTGTGTCCAACGAAAAGCTTTTTTGCTCCAAACACTTCGCATCACTTGCCCTTGCTCCACCGCATAACCATGTACTATTTCCGGTGCAAAAAGACGCACCAAGCTGGTACTTAAAGGACTATAATTGAGGTTATATACTGCGTCAAAATGACAATTTTGCAAGTGCGTAAAAATAGTGTGAAGAGTATGCATCTGCACCGCACCATTACCTTGTAAACCACTGCCGTGTGCAGGTATGGGATGCAAAATAGCCTTGGGGTACAAACAAGTTGCCAAAGCCTCCAAAGAGGTATCAAGACAAATATGCACCTGTCCGCAAGTTTGTAAACTTTGTATAAGGCGCCCTGTTTGCACAAGATCACCAAAACGTGCCAATTGAATAAGTAAAATTTGTTTCATACTACTCCCCTCAGACTAAATACGCAAAAAATTGGCTAACATCAAGCGGCAAAACTTTTTTGCGTAAAATCATTACTTCACAGCGAGGCAGGAATAGTGTATACAGGCTAGCCGTAAACTAGGAAATACGCATAAAAGGAACAATAAGCATAAAACGTCATGTATTACCCACTTTTTCTTGATATATCGCATTGCCACTGCCTCATCGTGGGCGGCGGTGAAGTGGGCCTGCGTAAAGCCAAAGGACTTTTAGAAGCAGGTGCAGGACACGTTCTTGTACTTGATATTCACCCTTTTGGACAAACTTGGCAAGAATATGCACACTTTTCGCAATTACACCTTGAAGAGCGTCCTTTCCTTGAAGAGGATTTACAAGGAAAAAGTCTTGTTTTTGCGTGCACA
Organism: uncultured Desulfovibrionaceae bacterium; assembly: GCA_964370835.1. Lineage (GTDB taxonomy): Bacteria > Desulfobacterota > Desulfovibrionia > Desulfovibrionales > Desulfovibrionaceae > CAYJAD01. The sequence goes on along the minus strand of CAYJLO010000019.1, from coordinate 14,126 downwards.
GGACAAAAGGAACTTAACGCGCATATTGCAGCGCTCTGCCTGCAGCGTCAAATATTATGCAACTGCATTGATGCTCCGCGTAAAGGCAATTGCATTGTGCCAGCTCTAGCCCAAGCCAAGGCTGCCGCCCATCTTGAGGAACCTAACCTTATGGCGGCTCTAAGTACGCAAGGAGCCAGTCCTGCTTGGGCACGGGTTTTACGACAAGAACTGGAACAATGGCTAGAGCCGCATGCTCCCATGACACAATTTTTAGGAAAATTACGTCCTCTTGTACTTGCCTTAGGACAAGATACAAGGCACAATACAGCACTTTTCCGTGCACTGGTACACTCTCCGTTGCGCCACCATTTGGCACAAAAAAATAAAGAGCAAAGCCAAGCACTCTTAAAAGAACTACTTCCCCCAGACCTGCATTTACACATTGCGGAGTTATTACATGATATCATTTGAGCACAGCATTTTACTAATTACTCTTTGTTATGGCGTTGCCACCTTATGCGGCATCTTGGGACTTTTACTACGTCAACGTAGCTTGCGTATTATAGCCTGCCTTATAGCCTATGGTGGTTTTATCGTGCAAACATATGATATGGCCCGTGGAAGCCATTCCCTTACACCAGGTGGCTTAAGTTGGGGTATGTATTTGCAAATACTTGCATGGTTCATGCTTTTATGCAGTTTTTTTGGGCAGTGGAAAACAAAACATTCTACACCGCTTCTTTTTGTAACCCCTTTAGCACTTATGCTATTTCTACTTTCCTTGCGCCTCTTACAAGCGCAAGTGGCTCTTCCTCCAGAATTAAGTGCTACCTTTTATGCTTTGCATATTGGCTCACTCTACCTAAGTTTAGCCCTTATGACTTTGGCCTTTGCCGCCGGCGTCATGTTTGTGCACATTGAAAGACGTATTAAGGCTAAAGAACCACTGAAAGGCTTTCGCAAAGACTTTCCGGCTCTTGCCATTTTAGATAAAGTGAACTTTTTAAGTGCAGTGGCAGGCTTTCCGCTTTTTACCATAGGTATTATTACAGGTATCATTTGGGCCGGAAGTACATGGGGTAAGGCTGTAAGCGGTGATCCCAAAGAAATTGTATCCTTTATTATCTGGGGCCTTTTTGCTTGGCTTTTTTATATGCGCACAGTGCAAGGACGCGGTGGACGTAAGCCTGCCCTTTTGGCCTTTTGGCTTTTTGCCTTAAGTGCTTTTTCTATTCTCGTGGTCAACACTTTCATGAATACCCATCACTCTTTTATACAGTAGTTATAGTATGAACAGGAATATTTATCTCATTGGTTTAAACCATAAAACCGCCCCTGTGGAAATACGTGAGCGTTATGCGCTTTCCACCCACACCTCTCAAGAAACTTGGGCCGTGCCTTGCGATAGCACCATTGGTGAGGCTCTTATACTTTCTACATGTAACCGTGTTGAAATTCTTGTTTGTGAAAAAGAACATCGCTGTAGACAACATGATGGATCCTGCGAGCCGGCCATCATCGAACAAGTGCTCAATAATTGGGCCAAGGCTTGCGGACAAACTTCTCAAGATTTACGCCCTTATGTGTATATTCACCACAATGAGCAAGCCATACGTCATGTTTTTACCGTGGGTGCCAGTCTTGATTCCATGGTACTTGGTGAGCCGCAAATCTTAGGGCAATTGAAAGATGCCTACCGTAAATCGGTGGACAGTAAAAGCGCAGGAACCATAGTGAATCGCCTTTTACATAAATCTTTTAGTGTGGCAAAGCGCGTACGCACCGAAACTGCCATCGCTTCCAGTGCTGTATCCATTTCCTACGCTGCTGTGGAATTGGCCAAGCGTATTTTTGGTCATATGCAAGAACAAAAAGCCCTCCTCATTGGTGCAGGGGAAATGGCAGAGCTTGCCGCCACACACCTTTTGCAAAGTGGCGTGGAACATATTTCTGTGGCTAACCGCACCTTGGAGCGCGGTCAGGAGTTGGCTAAGCAATTTAATGGTTCTGTGGTGCCTTTCGAAGATTTGGTCGAACACCTTGTGGACATGGATATTATTATTACTTCCACAGGCTCTCCTGAGGCCATTTTACGTGCCAAAGATTTACAAAAAATCCTTAAATTGCGTAAATATAAACCTATGTTTTTCATAGATATTGCCGTTCCACGCGATATTGATCCCGATGTAAACAATTTGGAAAACGTTTATCTGTATGACATCGATGACCTTAAAGAAGTGGTGGAAGAAAACTTAGCTGGTCGCCGCGATGAAGCCCGTAAGGCTGTAAATATTGTGGATGAAGAAGTCGTACTCTTTTGCCGCTGGATACAAAGTCTTGATGTTCAGCCCACCATTGTGGATATTATTCAACGCAGTGAACGTTTAGCCGCCGATGAATTGCAACGTACTCTAAAGCGATTAGGTGCCACCGATGAAGCCACCAAAAGCGCCTTGGAGGACATGACAGCAGCACTTATTCGCAAGTTAAATCATGCGCCACTATCCTTTTTAAAGCGTGGTACCATGAGTGAAGACGGTCCTGCTCCGCGTATACATATGGTGCGCCGCATTTTTGATTTGGATGGCGATGAAAATGCCCATTCCAATAAGCACTTATCATAAAGAAAAAAGAGGATACTATGCGTTCTTATCTTGTGGAAGGTTTCGAAGATGCTCAGCTTGAAAAATTATCTCAGCTCCTTACTGATATGCAATTACAAGGCTCCATGCCGGGGCTTTTTTGGCTTCCCATTCCCACACCCATGCACACCACTTTACAAGATGAGCATGTCAAAGAATGCGGTCCTTATGTCATGGGTTTTGAGATAAAGCATCAAAGCGTTCAATTGGAGTTTCTCGTACGAGCAAGGAATGCCCTACATTGCCAATGTGTCGCCTATGCTTCGCCAGAATTGCAAATGCATATGATGCATTATGTGGAAGATCTTTTTGTTCAGCTTAACATAACTATTTAATATGCAAACCTATGACTTAGCCTTTACTTTTCCGCTAAGCCCACCCGCCTATGAAAAGCAAGCCTTGGCCACCAAGGAGCTTGTACGCCAAGTACGCCATTTTTTAGATGACGAACTTAGCATCTCCCTTAAAGGAAAACATGTTCTTCTGGCCGTCTCCGGTGGAGCAGATTCCTTGGCTTTAGTATGTGTTCTACATTGGCTACGACCGATTTATAATCACTCTTTCAGCGTATTGCATATACATCATGGATTACGTGTTGAAAGCACATGCGAAGCTTTTACCGTGCAGGCCTTATGTGAGGCTTGGAAAATTCCCTGTATCATTGAAAAAATAGATGTCGCCAAAGAAGCACAACGAGAAAAAAAGGGCATAGAAGAGATGGCGCGCCAATTGCGCTATGAGCTGTATGCTAAACATGCTACGTCCAGTCAAGCCGCATGGATATGCCTTGGCCATCATCTTGGTGACGTGCAAGAAGACGTGCTTATGCGCCTCATTCGCGGCGCGGGCTGGCCTGCCCTTGGCGGCATGACGGCCTATGATCAAGCAAGACAGATTTTACGCCCCTTGCTTATGCAAAAACCTGAAGCATTACAAACTCTTTTACAAGAAGCAGGTTTAGGCTGGGCAGAAGATGCTTCCAATGCCGATACCGTGTATTTGCGCAATAGAGTGCGTCACAATATACTACCCTTATTGCAGGCTGAAAACCCTGTCTTTCCGCAAAAAATTCAAGAACTTTGGCAATTTGCCCAGTACGATAAAGAACACTGGCAACGCATTTTAGAAGATATTTTCAAAAAACATAATATCTGCTATCAAGAAAACACCGTCACTCTACCTTCAGCCGCATTGCAAAGTGCCGATAAAGCCACGCGCTTACGCCTCTATCACTTTGCCTTACAGCACTTGCAAAAACATAGCCTTTGCTCCACCCAAGCTCGCGCACGAACTTTACTTGATTTGGATGCCGCTCTTATACAAGGTCGTGGTAATACGACATTTCAACTTTCTGGTGGTGTCCATGCCCTTGTAAAAAAGGGAAGCGTAAAATTTCACGCCTCCCCTCACATTAAACATGAAGCATAGCTTTAAGCTTTTCCGCCATATGTGCTGCCGTAAAACCAAGCTCATCACGAAGTTCTTGTTGCTTAGCATGCTCCACAAAAACATCTTTTACGCCTAAACGTTGAATATTTTTGGAATCCATGGCCTGAGCATCCACAAGTAACTCCATAATTGCTGAAGAAAATCCTCCGGCAAGACATCCCTCTTCCGCAATTAAAATATGCGTATATTGCGCCACCAAGGCCAATATTTCTTCTTGAGGTAAAGGCTTAATCCAAATGGGATCATAAACAGCCACGGTCTTACCTGTGCTTTTTGCCACATGCTGCGCTGCCTCCTTGGCAAAGTGCACACAAGGCCCCACAGCTATAACTAAAGCATCTTGTCCATCCTGCACAAGCTCACCCTTTTCTTGAGGTAAAAGCTCATACGCACCATCTTTGGGCAAAGGTTGATCAAAACCAGCTCCGCGCGGATAACGCAATGCCACTGGACCATCGCTTTGCGTAGCTGTGTAAAGAGCATGACAAAGCATGCGTTCATCGCGTGGCGCCATGAGTTTTATATGCGGTATGTGCCGCAAAAAGGCCATATCAAAAACGCCGTGATGCGTAGGACCATCTTCTCCCACCACTCCTGCTCTATCAATGCAAAAGATAACAGGTAGTTTTTGTAAACAAACATCGTGCACCACTTGATCATAGGCTCGTTGTAAAAATGTGGAATACAATGCCACCACAGGGCGCTTACCCTGAATGGCTAGACCAGCGGCAAAGGTGACAGCGTGTTGTTCACAGATCCCCACATCCACAAATCTCTCAGGAAAGGTACGCGCAAAAGCTTCTGTGCCAGTACCTTCGGGCATGGCGGCAGTAATGGCCACAATGTCTTTATTTCTTTCACCCAAATCCAATAAACAAGCACTGAAGGCATCGGTAAACGTGGCTTTAGCGCTCTTTGCCGGTAAAGCACCTGTGGCCACATCAAAACCACCAACACCGTGGAAATGCGTGGGATCTTCTTCAGCAGGAGTATAGCCTTTTCCTTTATGCGTCAGCACATGCAAAAGCACAGGCCCATCTTCAATGGCCGAAGCCATTTCCAAATGACGCTTCAAAGCCGGTAGATCATGTCCGTCCACAGGGCCAATATAGTTAAAACGAAAAGCTTCAAAGAGCATGCCTGGGGTAAAAAAGGATTTAAAAGACCATTCACCACGTAAAGCATAGGTGGCAAGATCTGGGCCCACGCGCGGCACTGAACGTAAGAAGGATAAAACATCCTTACGCATCTGACGTACCCAACGACGGGAGAGATTACGGCTTAAAAAGCGCGATAAAGCACCCACATTGGGAGAAATGGACATTTCATTATCATTTAAAATAACAATAAAACGTCTCCCCATATGCCCTGCTAGGTTAAGCCCTTCGAGAGCTTGTCCACCTGTGAGAGAACCATCGCCAATGATGGTCACAATACGGTAGTCGTCTCCGGCAAGGTCGCGGGCCATGGCCATGCCAAGACCGGCAGAAATGGATGTGGAAGCATGCCCCACGCCAAAATGATCATAGGGACTTTCACTTATTTTAGGAAAGCCGGAAAGGCCCCCTTTCGTTCGTATAGTGTGGAATTTATCAGCTCGCCCTGTAAGGAGTTTCCATGCATAGCTTTGGTGCCCAACATCCCAGATAACTTTATCTTTTTGCGCATCAAAAGTATGTAAAAGAGCCAAAGTCAGCTCCACAACCCCTAAAGACGGGGCAAGATGTCCACCATTTTTCGCCACCACATCGATGATACGCTCGCGAACCTCTGCGCCCAATTCTTCAAGAGCTTGCATGTCCATGCTTTGCAACATGGAAGGATTGGTTATATCTTGTAAGTGTTTTTGTGCGGCCATGCCTGAGCTTTGTCTATCTTCCATAAAAATTCTTCTTTTTCCAGAGAGTTATGTGCGAAAAACTATTTATAGTTCACGTAATTATGAGGAACGTGCCACCACATACGAAGCAAGGCCAGCCAAGAAAGCACCTTCTTCACCTGCAAAAATTGCATCTTGTGCAAGGCTTTGCAAAGCAATATTTTTTTGCTCTTCTGCCAAAGCACGGCTTTGCTCCAGTCCCACCAAGGAAGGATAGGTATTTTTCCCTTGCTCAGAATCAGAACCTGCAGGTTTACCCAATGTGGCCGTATCAGCTGTAACATCTAAAATATCATCGGCTATTTGAAAGGCAGTACCGAGGGCTGCGCCATACACTTCCAAAGCTTTAACCACTTCTAGCTTTGCCCCAGCCAGTAAGGCTCCGCACACACATGAAGCTTGTATGAGAGCACCTGTTTTCATGGCATGCATGGTGCGTAACTTTTCCAACGAAATATCTTGCTCGCCGGTATAGTTCATGTCGAGCACTTGTCCTCCCACCATACCATGAGATCCGGCTGCTCGACCTAAATACGCCAAGGCGCGTAAAGTATTTTCTGCGGCGATGGATCCTGTGGAACAACATGATGAAACAGACGTCATAAATACAAAGGCATCGGTGAGTAAAGCATCTCCAGCCAAAATGGCCATGGCTTCGCCAAATTGCTTGTGGCTGGAAGGCTTACCGCGACGCAAATCATCATCATCCATGGCGGGTAAATCATCATGAATGAGGGAGTAGGTATGAATGAGCTCAATGGCGCAAGCAAAAGGTAACACTTTGCTTTCTTCCAAGCCGCAGAGTTTAGCTGTGGTTAAGCAAAGCACAGGACGCAAACGCTTTCCTCCTGCCATGAGGCTATATTCCATGGCCTCGCGCAAAGAAGTGGGTAAAAAAGGAGGAGTGGCGTGCCCTTGGCAATTTTGTATGCCGCCGGCCTTAAGACAGGTGCTTAACCACTGTTCCACCACGGCGCCCGTATTTTTTAAGCTTTGCTTTACATTGGAAGCTTCCATAATAGGCATATTATTCATTTTCTTCTCCTGCGCTGTGCATATCAAAAATTTCCTCACCTTTTTCGGTGCAAAGACGAATATCGTGGCGTGCTTTTTCCAGCTGAGTGCGACACGCAGTGCTTAGCTCCATACCTTCTTTATATAAAGCCACGCTTTCTTCCAATGGAGCTTCGCCTTTTTCCATAATCTGTATGATGGCTTGCAAACGCTCCATACGGGCTTCAAAGGTTTTGGGAAGAGATTTTGCTTTCATAATTGTCCTATATATTTCCTTTACTTTAGAGGAAAACTTTCCGTATCTTGCACCACTGCCGCAATGCGGCCATCGGCCACTTGCATATGCACTTTTTGCCCTTGGCTAATATGCTGCACACTGCGCACCAAAGTGCCATCTTCTTGCTGTAATAAGGCATAGCCGCGCCTTAGCGGTGCCAATGGATTCATGGCCTCAAGCTGTACTGTTAAAGACTGTACGGCATGTGTGTACAAATCTTCTCGCTGTTGCATAAGACGAGGTAAAGCATGCTCTACTTGGCTAAAAGCTTGTTCTTTCTGAATAAAGTTACGCTCGTTGGCGTGTTTCAGACGCATAATAGCCTTTTCTAAATATATTGAAGACTGCTCTAAATGGCGTACACCTTGCGGTAAAGCATGAGCTTTCTGCTCCAACTGCCTTTCCTTGTGCTCTAGTACTTGCCACATACATTGCCGCAAACGCTGCGTACTTTGCTGTAAAAATTCTTCTTTTCGTTGCCATGCTTGCACAGGCGAAAGCCATTTTAAAGCTTGCTCACTGTGGCTAAGTTTTTGCTCATGACGTTGCATATTTTTTTGCATGGCTTCTTGCAAAGCCCATTCGTATCCGTCCACCATTTGTAGCAACTCTTCTCGGCTAGGCCAAAGGAGTTGCGCCGCGTGAGTAGGCGTAGCGGCTCGCACATCGGCTGTCATATCAGCAATGGATACGTCCACTTCATGCCCGATGCCTGCAAGCACTGGCAAAGAGGATGCATAAATGGCGTCAGCGACGATTTCTTCATTAAAGGCCCATAAATCTTCTAAAGAGCCACCACCACGAATGAGCACAATAACCTCTGCCCATCCCTCAGTATCTACTTGCGCAAAAGCTTTAGCTATGGCAGGTGCCGCCATGTCCCCTTGCACAGGTACAGGATAAATGCGCATGATGCTGCCAGTTCCTGCCCCTTGAGCAATACGCAAAAAGTCATATATGGCAGCTCCTTTGGCAGAGGTAATCACAGCTACTTTTTGCGGATTGTAGGGCAAAGATTTTTTGCGCTCTGCGTTGAAATATCCTTGTGCCATGAGCTTTGCTTTTAAAGCTTCAAAAGCTGCATATAAAGCACCACGCCCCCCCTCTTGTACAAGGGATACCGTTAGTTGATACGAACCGCGCGGTGCATATACCGAAAGACTTCCGGCACATAAAATTTCTTGTCCGTTCACTAAAGTATGAGCCAAGGAAGGCCTTGGCCCATCTTCAAAAACTTCACCCGTTAATGGGTCAAACTTCTCTTCGCTACGCTGGGCGTGTTTAAACCAGACGCAGTGCAATAAAGCGTCACTGTCCTTAAGAGAAAAATACACATGCCCCGAGCTTGGGCGGGCAAGGTTACTAACCTCACCCTTTACCCAAACAAAGGGAAAGTTTTTTTCTAAGCTCCCTTTAATGGAAGCTGTAATCTCTCGGACGGTGAAAATGGTGCTCAAGGCTTAAAGGCCCCAACCTGCCAAAACTTTCGTTTGCCATGCAACAAAGTCAGTGGCAAAGTTTTCCACAGAAAGTTCTGTCTTTTCACCGGTACGACGATCTTTTGCTTCAAGTACGCCGCGTACAAGGCTTTTGCCACCAAGGCAAATTTGCATGGGCATACCCAATAAATCAGCATCTTTAAACTTCACACCAGGACGTTCTTCTCTATCGTCCAAGAGCACTTCAAGGCCTAAACCTTCAAGAGAAGCTTTAACTCCATTCATGGCCGCACATACGTCATCGCTCTTGCTATCAAGATTAAGCAAATGCACATCGAAAGGAGCCAATGGCGGAGGAAATACTATGCCGTTTTCATCGTGGTTTTGCTCAATACAAGCTGCCACAACGCGCGACACGCCTATGCCATAGCAACCCATGATCATCACTTGCTCTTTACCATTACTGTCAAGGAAGGTGGCCTTCATGGCTTCGCTGTACTTGGTACCAAGTTTAAAGATATGCCCCACTTCAATACCCTTGGGCAGTTCTAAAGCGCCGCCGCACTTGGGGCAAGGATCTGTGACTAAGATTTCACGTAAATCGGTATAAGCTTCAATGGTGCAATCGCGAGTAAGGCTCACATGTTGTAAGTGAGTGTCGCTCTTATTGGCACCGCACACCCAATCTGTGGCTCCTTGCAAAGCGGCATCAGCATAAATTTTTACGCTGGAATCAAGCCCCACTGGACCAGCAAAGCCCACTTTGGCTTTGGTGATGGCTTCCACTTGCTCGGGGCTGGCCATTTCCACCACGGTGGCATCAAGGAAGTTTTTCAGCTTGATATCATTGACGCTATGGTCACCGCGCACAAGCACTGCCACCACTTGTCCATCCACGCTGAAGAGCAAAGTCTTAATGAGCGTGGCAGGATTAATCTTCATGAAAGCGCAAACTTCTTCCACTGTATGGGCATCGGGCGTAGAAACTTCTTCGTAAGCTGCACAGGTGTCGGTGCATGGCTCACCTTTCCAGATGACGGCGGCGCGTTCCACGTTGGATGCATATTCACAAGCTGTGCAAGCGGCAATGGTATCTTCGCCAGTGTCAGCGAGTACCATAAATTCATGGGAGAAATTACCACCAATGGAGCCGGTGTCAGCTTCCACAGCGCGGAATTTTAAAGCCATGCGCGAAAACGTATTTTGATACGCTTCGTACATGTTCTTATAGCTGATATCAGCACCTTCGTCGGTGGCATCAAAGGAATATGCATCTTTCATAACAAATTCACGTCCGCGCAAAAGACCAAAGCGTGGACGAATCTCATCACGGAATTTCGTCTGAATTTGATATAGATTCATGGGCAATTGACGATAAGAACGCACTTCACCACGAACCAAATCGGTAATGATTTCTTCATGGGTGGGCCCGAGACAGTAATCGCGCTCGTGACGATCTTTAAAACGTAATAATTCCTTACCGTAAAAGTCCCAACGCCCCGTTTCTTGCCATAAATCCGCAGGCTGAGCTGCAGGCAAAAGCAGTTCTTGTGCGCCGGCCTTATTCATTTCTGCACGGACGATATTTTTGGCTTTTTCCAAAACGCGCAAACCCAAAGGAAGATAAATGTATATGCCAGATGTCACCTTGCGTACCATGCCGGCACGTACAAGAAGTTGATGGCTGATAACTTCGGCATCAGCCGGAGCTTCTTTCAAAGTGGGAATATAGCTTGTGCTCCAACGCATGTTAATCCTGCTCTTTTTTCTGTGTAATAAGTTTATCTAATTCTTCCATAAAAGCTGCAAGAAGTTCCTCTTGCCCCTTTACAGTACGTATGACTTCACCTTTGCGAAAAATACTGCCCTTGTCGCGCCCACCGGCTAAACCAATATCAGCATGACGAGCTTCTCCCGGGCCATTGACCACACAGCCCATGACGGCCACTTTCAGCGGAAGCGTTTCTGTTTTTAAACGCTCTTCCACTGCGGCGGACAAAGACATGAGGTCAATTTCCGTGCGCCCACAAGTGGGGCAAGAAATAATTTCCGGACCGCGCTGGCGCAAGCCCAGAGAACGTAAAATTTCATATGCCGCAATGACTTCTTGTACGGGATCTGCAGTGAGAGACACTCGTAATGTATCACCGATGCCCTCCCAAAATAAAATACCAAGACCCACAGCGGATTTTACCGCTCCACGCAAAAGTCCCCCGGCTTCGGTTATCCCCACATGAAGGGGATAATCACAGCGTGCGGCTAAAAGCTTATAGGCGGCAATGGTGTCCAGCACCGAAGAAGATTTTAGTGATATTTTCATATCATAAAAATCTTTCTTCTCTAAAATTCGCACATGCGACAAAGCACTTTCCACCATGGCTTCAGGCGTGGCTCCACCGTATTTTTGTAATAATTCTTTTTCCAGCGAACCGCCATTCACCCCAATGCGTATGATGGCACCATGAGTTTTAGCCGCCGCCACCACGCTATCCACTTGCGCAGAACCACCTATATTTCCAGGGTTAATACGCAAACCTTGCACACCTGCCTCCAAAGAGGCTATGGCAAGACGATGGTCAAAATGGATATCTGCTATAAGTGGCACTGAAACTTTGGGTACCATTTGTCCAAGAGCTCTAGCAGCACTCATATCGGGCACAGCAAGGCGCACGGCCTCACAGCCCACATCCACCAAGGCATTAATTTGCTCTAGGCTTTTTTCCACATCCCTGGTGTCCGTATTGAGCATACTTTGCACCAATATGGGAGAATCATTACCTATATTGTAAGAGCCAAGTTTAAGAGCTCGTGTTTTTTTTCTTTGTAACATTTGGATTACCCACCCTTTTAGCGGCAATACTTTAGCCTACTTTGCCCCAATAGCCAAGTACTCTCCTTGTGTATAAGCCACATTTTATCCTTTTTTTTCTTAGGTAAAAGTGCTATGCTACTTGCATATATTGCTTAGAAAAAGTTTTTAAGCACTTAAGTTTTTATGTAACCTTACGATAGTACTTATGAGATGCTTTTATTATTCATACAGCAAGGATTAGTATATGCCTAATATTGTACGCCTTTTACTTGTGGCTCTTATGTTCTCCACACTTTTTGTGGCCGGTTGTGCCAAGTCTGCTCTCGACAGTCAGTACATAGATGCACAAGAGTTAAAATTGAAAGTTCGCGAACTGGCTGACCAAATGCTGGCCACCATGGATAATAGCACGCTCACAGGGCTCATTGCCATGCCTACTTCTTTTGTGGATCTTAACCACAAAGGCCAAACGTCTGCCTTTGGTAACCTGATGGGAGAGTCTCTCATCTACGAATTCAACCAACGAGCTTTCCCCGTGCGAGAATACAGGCTTAGTGGCGATATTGATATTCAGCTTGCTCAAGGCGACTTCGCTCTCTTACGTAAAGGTGTTGTAAACACAAATGAAAAATGGGCGGCTCTTATTGTTGGCACCTATTATGTGGATAAAAATGCTGTGTTTGTGAACGCACGTCTTGTGCGTGCCTTAGATGGTATGGTTTTACGCACAGGCCAATTGGTTCTGGTGAAAACCCCTATCATTACTAGACTTACCAATCATAAAATGAAACCTTATGCCGGAAAAACTGTTTCTGGCAAAGCTACCCCTGTTGCCGCAAAGCCCTTACCTGCCCCAAGCCTTGGCTTACAGCCTGGCACCATAAAAATTGAACAACAAGTGGCCCCTGAACCACAACCGCGTCAACCTGGACTTTATTAGGAGGACACATGTCTACCTTTATACATAAAAAACTGTTACGTCGCTCTTTGTGGCTCTTGCCTTTATGTTTATTATGCACATCGCCATTGGGATTTACTGTTTCCTCATCAAGCAATGGTCTTGCTTTTGCTGAAGAAAGCAAAGAAACCATACATAACTTGAATTTAGCGCGAAAATACAAAAAGCTTAGACGCTACGAGTTGGCGCGTCAGCATTATCTTTTGGCGCTTGCCGCCACCACCACCACTACCACACGTGACTCTATTCAGCGTGACTTGCAAGTGGTTGAACTTCAAATCAGAACTTTACGGTAGTACCATGCGTATATTTATCTTACCCCTCCTTATGTCTTTGATGATGTTTTCTGTGAGCTGTGCCAATATTTATCATGAAGTAAGCCCAGCCTATGGCCCACGTGCTGCCAATACCATGGCTGCACAAATGGATGCACAAATCATGGCACGTTCCAACGTTCATGTTGAAGGTGTAAAACTTACCAAAGAACAAATTGCCATGAGACAAAGACAAGTACGTCAAACCATAACCATAGTCACCACTGTTCCGGTAAATATTAATAACTTTGATTTGACCAATGCTCTTTCGCGCCAAATTTCTGAAGAAATGGCTCGCTGGTTTGTGGATGCCGGTTACAAAGTACACGAAATTCGTAAAGGAAATGATATTCGCATCCAAGAAAGACATGGGGAGGTAATTCTTACCCGTGATAGAGAAGAGTTACTCAGAACAACTGCTTCTAGCATAGCTATACTTACAGGTACGTATGTCATAAGTCCTGAACAAGTGCGCTATAGCATGCGTCTTGTTCACAATCCCGGTACAGAAGTCATTGCCATGAGCACTGCCACAGTGCCCATCACTCCCGACGTACCACCTTTACTCAAGGAAAATACCGATCCTGTAAAAATTACGCCGTCGGTGAGCACTCGTTTACAATAATGATTTCACATATATCGCGTATAGTGCTTGGCATAAGCGGTGCCAGCGGCATGCCTTTGGCCCATACATTGCTACAGCATTTGTATGACTTACCCCAGGTTGAAGTGCATCTTATTATCTCACAAGGGGCACAGCGCGTCATGCAAAGTGAAAATACTACCTCTGTGGATAGCTTCACTCGCCTAGCTCATACGCACTATGCTCCCGAGGATATGGCTACTGGACCTGCCTCTGGTTCATGGCAACATGCGGGTATGATTATTTGCCCCTGCTCCATGGCTAGCCTTGCCAGTATTGCCCACGGCATGGGCACAAATCTTTTACACCGCAGTGCCGATGTATGCCTTAAAGAAAAACGCCCCCTTGTTATTGTACCACGTGAAACACCTTTAAGCCCCATTCACCTGCAGAACATGCTCAGTTTAAGCCAATGCGGTGCCACCATCATGCCCTTTACACCGGCCTTTTACACACAGCAAACAGATATGCCCTCAGCCATGACACACTTTTGTGGGCGCCTGCTAGATCAACTCCATGTGGAACATAACTTGTGCCAACGATGGAAAAACAATGCCTAAAAGATGAGCACTCCTAAAGAGGCCCGTTCTGATAAAAAAGAGTTTATTTCTAATTGCAGAAAAAGGAGCTTGCCATTTAAAGCCTTATCCTGTACTAACGTTATCACCGCATAGCGGAGGCGTTTCGTAACCGGTGTTGCGCTCGGTCTTCAAAACC
>CAYJLO010000018.1:0-41651 GCA_964370835.1 uncultured Desulfovibrionaceae bacterium | reverse complement strand
AGCCCATGATGAGAATGCAATCAGCATTTTCAAGGGCGGCCCAGTGGTTGGTCATGCAACCGCGTCCAAACGACTCTGCCAGAGCCGCTACAGTGGAGCTGTGTCAGAGACGGGCTTGGTGCTCGATATATACGAGACCAAGCGAACGCATGAAGGCCTGCAGGGCCCAGCATTCTTCGTTGTCTAAGGCAGCAGAGCCAAAGGATGCCATGGCGAGGGTGCGGTTAACCACTTGACCCTTGTCATTTTTAGCTGTGAAGCTGGCATCGCGAGTTTTTTTTACACGTTTGGCAATCTCTTGAATGGTCCATTCCCAGCTCACTTCCTTCCATTCTTTGGAGTTGGGAGCGCGGTAGAGCGGGGATTTGGGGCGAGCTTCGTTTTCTGTTACTTGAATGGAAGCAGCGCCCTTGGCACACAAGGAGCCTTGGTTGATGGGATGGTCCGGATCGCCTTCTATATTGATGGTTCTGTCTGTAACATTACCCTTGGCTTTATCGCCAGTATGCACTAGCAGGCCACAGCCCACAGCGCAAAAGCAACAAACAGAAGTGGTAACTTTTGTCCACTGAAGCTTGGCTTCTTTGGCCTGGGCTACCAGCGGCTTTACATAGTCAAAGCCTGCCACGCCCACAGCGGCAAGGGCAGCTCCAACTTTCAAAAAGCTACGTCTTGTAATACTCATAAGCTTTTTTCCTTATTTTATTGTTAGGCTCTTTGGTAAGAGCTCGATACTTTAGTCTACCATGGCGTGCAGTTAGAATAAGAGGTACAGAAGAACTGTACACGCTATTTCAAGGTGCACAGCTTTGTAAAAGCTCCATACTAGACTTGCGGTTCTTTAAACATTTTTTGGGGAAAATGTCAAAAAATACCATTGTGTAAAATGGTACAAGCAATGAAAATGTAAGAAAAAACATTGTCAAAATGCGACGTTTAGGGTAGGAAATGGCACATTATTCACATTTACCAATGAGTCTACCCATGGGAAAATCTACCAATACCAATGCGCTCGCAGCCATAAAAAGACTGTCTGCAAATAAAGACTTACCTCAAGAAGTCGTTGCTTTTTTAGAGAATATATATTCTTTGCCCGAACTTACTTTGCGTAAGAAAATTGCTTATACTCACGATACGTTACAACATGCAGCAGGAAAGAGCCTTTTGCAAAGAGAAGAGCTGTATCCTTATGGCAAGTGGGATAAGGCAGAAGATCGTTTGCAAAGTTTGTTGAAAATGGAATTTTCGCCGGAATTGCAACAAAAAGATTTTGTGCAAAATATGGCCTTGGTGGCAAAGCATGTGGCAGCGCATAAGAAATTTGCGGTGCAAATGTTGAAAGCCTATGTGGCTGAAGATGAAGCTTTTTACCAAGAGCAAGCTGAAAAAAGTACAGAATTTGCTTTCATGTGCTATTTTTTGGCCTCTTTTGCCTTGATGCCTTTTTTTGTTCATAGTCGCACGCAGGTAGATGTGGACCACGAATCCGAAGCTTGGGGCCATGGGCACTGTCCGTACTGCGGTGGTACGCCCAATGTATCGTATCTAAAAGGCAAAAAGGGCAAGCGCATGCATGCGTGTTCTGTGTGTCTTGCTGTGTATAGGGCTCCGCGCATTCAATGTCCGTACTGCCTGGAACAAAGGCAAGAAAAGTTGAAATATTTTACGGCGGATGCAGTGAAAGATGCGCAAGTATGTGTGTGCGATTCATGTAAAAATTATATGAAAATATGCGACATGCGCGAGTATGAAAAATTTGCCCCCTTGCCTTATGTGGACGATGTAAAAACTCTTCTTTTAGATGTGATGGCTTTGCAACAAGGTTATGAAAATCCGGTGGTGTCCCTATGGCTGAGCTAGTAAAACCGGCCTTTTTATCATGCGCTCCCACGCAGTATAAACATGGCGTGGCGCGCGAAATTTCTGAAATAATCAGCCCCGAAGAAAAATGCTCCTTTAGCTATACCTGTTCCTATGCCGTAGAAAAGCAAGGTGAAAAGCAGATTTTTAGCGGCGAAAATACTTTATATGCCTATCCTCTCGATTTGGAAAAATTGGTGTTGGGACATACAGTTTTGGATATACTGCCTTGTTATGATGCCGACTTTACATGTGATGTGCAACGAAAAGACGAAACCTTTCATGTGACACTTGAAGGAAAGCCTGCTCAGCCAAGTACCATTGCGCCAAAAAAAATGCCGTATGCCAAAGTGTTAAGCACCATGCAGACAGTGCTCACTGCGCCTGGCTTGTGGGACGGTACGGGGTGTTTTCACCGCGCTGCTTTGTATCATCCTGTACGTGAAGAGCTTATTTTTGCCGAAGATATTGGGCGTCACAATTGCGTAGATAGGCTTAAAGGGCATACGCTTTTGCATGGTTTGCCCATGGAAGAATATGTGCTTTTTATTACAGCGCGCATTACAGCTTCCCTATATGCTAAGATTCGCCGTGCTGGTATTGTCACCATGGTAAGTCGCTCGGCCATTACCACCACGTCTTACTCTCGTGCTAGGGCAGAGGGCTGCACTTTGGCCGCTTTTTGCCGTCCGGAAGATGACAGACTGACGCACTTTGCAGGAGATGGTATTTATTAATACTTTTAACGGAAAAAATAGAGCTAAGGTATATATTGTATCAAAAAGATAGTGACTATTCGTCGTTATTTTTTTGATACATATTTTTTTACCCACTTGACGTGAGAGTAATATGTGCTTAATTTTTATCATATAGAACGTACCGTTTTTCCTTATTTTCCAACACCTCAAGCCTCGTAAAGAAAAGGATGCGCCTATGCACCCTTATGTCAATTTTTCTGAAGATAGGTATGGCTTTTTAGGTCAACTTTATGGATCTAATCCTTTACCTGTGTGTTGCATCTCTGACTCTGGGCAATTGCTGTATTGCACGGATGCTTTTTTGCGATTTTTTTCCACAAACTCTGTTCAACAGTGTCAGGAACTTTTTTTGCGCACACCCATACCTTTGGCGTATTCGCAACAAAATTTTTTGGAGGCTTTGCGAGCGCATTGTGAGCAAACTTTGAAAAGGGGGGTGAACAGGTTTTCTTGGATGCATACCGTGGAAGGTCACCGTAAAATCCTTGTGCACTACACGTTAACTTTCATGAAGCATGAAGAACAGTATATTTTCACAGTTTATATGAACGATGTGAAAGACGACTGTGCTTCTTGTGCGGATATGATGCATCAAATAACCACCATGACAGATATTGTGGATAAATCTCCCACCCCCATCTGTATTTGGAATCTTAACAGGGAAATCATTGACTGTAATAGTGCCTTTTTAAAATATGTGGGGGCACAAAGTTTAAGTGAGTGCACCGCTGTGGTGGAAACGTTCTTTCCTGAACACCAAGAAAATGGTGCAAAATCTTCTGAAATGTTTGAAGAGCTTTTTGAAAAAGCTTTGTTTCTTGATAATTGTAAAACAGAGTGGCAGTGGTTACGTAAAGATGGCCATATGCTTTCCACAAACAGCACATTATTACGTATTACTTATAATAATAGTAACGCTGTGGCTCAATTTATTTATGACCTTAGCGAACTAAAAGAAAGCGAGCGTAGAGCCAAAGAGGCCGAGGAAAGCACAAGATTGATTCTTGATTGTATGCCTTTTGGTGCAAATATAATCAATAAAGACTTTCAAATGGTGGATTGTAATAGGCAGTCATTTGAGATTTTTGGCTACGATAATAAGCAAGAATATATAGAAAACTTTTCTAATTTAGCGCCTGAATTCCAGCCTGATGGAACTCCTTCCAAAGAAAAAGTGAAACAGATATTACAGAAGATATTTGCAGAAGGTTTTGCTTGCTTTGAATGGATGCATGTGGATCGCTTTGGGGAATTGTTACCTGTGGAAGTGACTGCGGTGCGAACGCAGTATAAAAACGAAGAAATGGTATTGGGGTATACCAGAGACATGCGTGAATTGAAGGCCATGCAAGTTAAGGCCACATTGGCTGAGGAGCGCAACGCTATTATCTTAGAAAATATCCCCTATTGTATTATTTTTTGGAAAGAAGATGGTACCGCTGTGGATTGTAATAAAGAAACAGTGAAACTTTTGGGAGCAACGTCAAAGCAACAATTGTTAGATAATATACTGTACTGTTCTCCTCAGTACCAACCTGATGGGAGAATTTCTAGTGAAGCCATCAGAGAAGATTTTCAAGAAGTACTTAAAAAAGGCACCATGCGCTTTGAGTGGGTGCATCAAAGCTTGTCTGGAGAACTTATCCCTGTAGATGTATATGTGGCCCGAGCTGAGCTTGGTGGTGAAAATATTGTCGTAAGTTATTCTAAAGATTTACGTGAGTTGAAGGCCGCTCAAGAACTTGTGGTGGAGGCTGAGCTTAGAAATACATTGATGCTGGATTCTGTGCCTTTGTGTGTGCATTTTTGGGATGCAGATATGAACCTTATGTACAGCAATTTGGAAGGAGCAAGTCTTTTTGGTTTTAATTCTAAGCAGGAATATACCGATAATTACGCCATCACAGTACCTGAGCTACAACCTGATGGCACTAATTCTAAACTTGCCATCACAACGCTTATTCAAGATGGTTTTACATATGGCGTAGCACGTAAAGAAATTGTGCGCATGCATCCTTATACCTATGAAAAAATACCTTTAGATATCTTAGTGGTACGCACCACGTATCAAGGAAAAACAGGCCTTATTTCTTACAGTAGGGATTTGCGTGAGCATTACGCCATGCTAGATGAGATTCGCGCTCATGAGCAAGAATTACTTGTGGCCAAAGATATTGCAGAAAAAAGTACCAAGGCCAAGAGTGAATTTTTGGCCAATATGAGTCATGAAATTCGCACTCCCATGAATGGTATTTTGGGGCTTTTACATCTTTTGGAAAAAACATCTTTAGACGATGTTCAGACTAACTATGTGGAAAAAAGTCTTTTTTCAGCCAATAATCTTCTGCGCATTATCAACGATATTTTAGATTTTTCAAAAATAGAAGCCGGTAAGTTGGAAATGGAGTCGGTTCCGTTTACGTTGAAAAAACTTTGTACTGAAATTAAGGATTTATATCTTCCTTTAAGTGACTCCAAGGGACTTACCTTCTCTGTCAATGAAGGAGAGTTTTCCCATACGGTACTTCTTGGAGATATGCTTCGCCTTAAACAAGTTCTCTTTAACTTGGTAAGCAATGCCATCAAGTTTACTCGTTCGGGCTGTATCTCTTTAGATATAGAAAGTGTTCTTTTGGACAATAATGAAATGCGTTGTCTTTTTGCCGTGCGGGATACTGGAATTGGATTGAGCCCTGAGCAAATAGAACGTTTATTTTCTGCTTTTTCTCAAGCCGACACCTCGGTAACACGCAAATATGGCGGCACAGGTTTAGGGCTTGTTATTTCGCGCAGTATTATTACTATGATGCGTGGAAAAATTTGGGTGGAGAGTGAGCTTGGTAAAGGGTCAACTTTTTACTGTAATGCTATTTTTGATATTAGCCTACAGCAAGATCGTTTTACTGAAGAGGACGTTTCTAAGGACACTTTGCTACAGGCTGTACGTGGTGCAGAGCATATACTTTTAGTGGAAGATAATGAAATTAACCAAATAGTTGCTCAAGAGATTTTACAGCATGCTGGTTATTCTTTAGATATTGCCAATAATGGTCAGGAAGCTTTGGATATGCTAGAAGAAAATATATACGCTGCTGTGCTTATGGATATTCAAATGCCCATTATGGATGGATATACCGCTACTGGTATTTTACGTAAGCAGCAAAAGCATCAAAACTTACCCATCATTGCCATGTCTGCTCACGCCATGAAAGGCGATAGAGAGTTAAGCTTGTCATATGGAATGAATGATCACATTACCAAGCCTGTGGATCCACAAGTGTTATATAAGACATTACATCGCTGGATTAGTAAGGCGGAGCAGAGTTGATATAAAGCACGTGCATTTTGCCATGTAAGGTTGCTTTGACGAGAGATCTGTAGGTAATTGTTTGTTATATAATAGGTATTAGAACTTGTGAGAAATGTGTGCACCTTTAAAAAAGTCCCGCCATGGAACGGGACTTTTTTAAAGGTTCTTTTTTTACATACCAAACCACGTGTAACCTTGATAGAAGGTCATACGCCCGAGTATTTCTCCTGCCACTATGAAAATAGCCACAACAAGGGCACATAGAATGTAAAAGCCAACACAGCGATGGCCTTTATGTGCGTCATGTCCGGCGTATAGACCTTGTCTTTGCAGTACTAATATACAGACAAAGGCGAAAGCCAAGAGTGTTGGAGCCCCAAGAAGGGCAAAAGTGCTCATGGAAGGTATTTGGTGCACAGCGTGTTCTACTCCAAAACCTATACGCAAGGCCAGAGCACATGCTAAAGCCACGGGAAGGGGGCTTTTCATAATTAAGGAAAGGCGTTCTTTAATGGTATGGGCTGTGGGGGATGTTGGGGAAAAGAAAGCCAAAATGCCCAAGGCAAGTGCCCCCAATACTAATGACGAGCTTATAAAATAGCCAAATACACAAATCTCTTGCCAGTAAGGTACAAGGGATACTGTATAAATTTTGCTCATGCTATAATTCAAGAGCACAGCGGCGCCAGCACTGGCATAAAGGGTAAGAGGTTTTGGGAGGTAGATAAAAAGACCTAAGGAAGCCACAAAGAGCCCCACGCAAAAAATTTCACGACTTAACCATGAGGAGAATATATTATTGGTGGTGAAGACGCTGTGCATGGGGGCACTTAAGTGCAATAGGGAAAACACCATGCCCAAAAGAGCAAGGGCCAGGGCTAGTTTGCTCCAGCAAGTGTTTTCGCCAGCTTTAGGCCCTGTTATAAGGCTTTGCCATAAAACCATGCCTGAGGCGGTCTGCGCCAGTAGGGTAAAGAAGATAAGACTCCACATTCCTTCCATTGCTACACCTCCTCAGGGTTGCTTACTAGTGTACCGCGAATACCGTCATCACTGCCTTGTGGTTTGGCATGGCGACTGGGTACACAAAATAGGTGTGGTTTTGTGATAGATGCTTCGGGAAGCGGTGCTACTTCGCAGACATACCCTGTTTCTTTTTGCAAATGTGTGTAACTTCCTATACCCAAGGCACGACAAGGGCATGCGGCAACGCAGGCCGGCTCCTTACCTTCTTTAAGGTAATCAAGGCAAAAATCACATTTACTCATGCGTTTTATTTCTGCATTAAATTGTGGTGCTCCATAGGGGCAGTTCCACTCACAATAACGACACCCCACACAAAGATTTTGATTAACACTCACAATGCCATTGGCATCTTTGTGCATGGCTTTGGTGGGGCACCCTTTTACGCAGGTGGGATTTTCGCAATGGTTGCAAGATATAGATATATAGTATGCAAAGACATTTTGCTCATAGACGCCATGTCCCATATCTACCCATTGGCCGCCGGAAAATTCGAGAACGCGTCGCCATTTAACGTCGCGCGGTAAATTGTGTTTATCCTTACAAGCAATCATACAGGCTTTACAGCCTGTACACAGTTCACTATTGAAGGTAAATGAAGGTTGTCTTAACATATACTTTCTCCGTGTTGTGATAGGCTGGGGTTACGCACGTTCAATTTGTACTAAATTGGAGTGGTGCGGATTTCCTTTGGCCAAGGCTGTGGGTTTAAGTGCAGTGAGCACATTGATACAACCATTGCGATCGTCTCCATTATGATCTGGAGTATGCCACGCACCCTGCGGTAAGGATACAACGCCCGGCATGATGCGCGGCGTGATGCGCGCCGGTACATAGGTGACACCGCGATCATTATAAATTTTCACTTTTTGACCGTGTTTAATACCCCGAGCTTTAGCATCTATGGGATTAATCCATACATCTTGCGGTGCAACCTCTTGTAACCACCAACAATTGCCATAACTGGAGTGAGTGCGTTGTTTATAATGGTGACCTATTAATTGTAGGGGATAGGTGTTGCGCAAAGGACTCATGGCGCCTTCAGGGTCTGGAATATACTCAGGTAAGGCTGTGATGGCTTGCCCTTCTTTGAGAGTCCATGTTTGTGCCTTTTCAGCAAGAGCTGCGGAATAAATTTCAATTTTTCCTGAAGGTGTTTGTAAGGGATTAGCTTCAGGGTTTTCGCGGAATGCCTTGTATGCAATATGGTTTTTGGGGAAATGTTTTTTATACACACCCATGGCAAAGGCTTCTTCTAGGGTGGGGGGTAAATCCGGTACATTTTTACGCGAAAGGGCGTAAAGATGCTCTAACCATTGATATTGAGTTCGGCCTTCTGTGAAGGCTTCTTTTATGCCCAATTTGTCGGCAATGCCTGCACAAATATCGTAAATACTCAAGCTTTCACCCAGAGGTTCGATACATTTTTCTCCAAAGATAACATAGCCAATATTGCTATCACCGGCGGCAGCCCAATCATGTTCTTCCAAGTTGGAACAAACAGGCAAGAGGAAATCTGCATAGCGCGCCGAGGGGGTGAGGGTAGTGTCCAGCACCACAATGGTTTCGCACTTTTTCTCATCTTGTAAAATGGGATTCATTTGATTGATACCACCGTGCTGATTGGTGATGCAGTTTCCGGCATAGTTCCAGAAAAACTTTATGGGTGCAATGAGCTTTTCTCTGCCGCGCACGCCAGCTGTTTGCGCCGTCATGGTGGTGTAATCGTCTATGGCTTCATACCAATTAAAACAAGATATGGTGGTTTTAATTGGGTTTTGCAAAGTGGGGAAGGTGGCCATGCCAAGACCATAACCGCCATTTTCGCGTGCACCTGTATTGCCTCCGGCAATGCCTACATTTCCGGTGAGCACGGCGAGCATGCCTATGGCACGGGAGAGATTTTCTCCATTGGTATTCCTTTGTGGGCCCCATCCTTGGCAAATGAAACAAGGTTTTGCGGCGGCCATTTCACGGGCCAACTGTTGAATTTTGGGAGCAGGGTAACCGGTAATGCTTGCGGCCCAAGCCGGGGTTTTAGCTGTTTTATCTGGGCCTAAGCCAAGAATATAGGACTTGTAAGAGGAATTTTTAGGTGCGCCTTCCGGTAAGGATGCTTCATCGTAGCCCATGGTGTAGGTGTCAATGAAAGCCTTATCAATAAGGTTTTCTGTAATCATAACATGAGCTAAACCGGCGCATAGGGCTGTATCCGTGCCGGGGCGAATGGGAACCCACAGGTCTCCAGAAGAGACCATGGTGTCGGAGTAGCGTGGGTCAATGATAATGGTGCGTGTATTTTTAGTGAATCTTGCATGCTGTAAGGTTTTTGCTTTACAGCCTGACATGCGTGTTTCAGAGGGGTTATTTCCGAAAAATACCGCAAGTTCACTATGTTCCATGTCGGAAAGGCTGTTGCCATCCACCCAACCACCGCCGTATAAATACGGCATGCCCACGGTGATTTGGCATGTGGAATAGTCAGAATAATGGTTTAAATAACCACCCAGAAGATTCATAAGGCGTGCCACAGGGGTGGCAGCCGGTGGCCAGCTTTTACCCATGGTGCTGCCAAGGGCACCTGTACCATAATTTAAATAGACGGATTCATTGGTGTGTTTGTCTATGGTGTCTTTTAAACGCTGTGCCAATTCTTCAAAGGCTTGATTCCAGCTAATACGTTCAAATTTTGCTTCGCCGCGTTTTCCTACGCGTTTGAGTGGATACGGAATACGCTCTTCAGCATAGATACGTTGCCGCATGGAACGTCCTCGCGGACAGGCACGTAATTGTTGTAGTCCATAGGAGTCGTCACCTGTATTGTCGGTTTCAATACGGGTGATGTGTCCATCTTTCACATGAACACGTAATGCACAGCGGCTACCGCAATTCACATTACAAGAGTTCCAAAAGACCTTGTCTAAGCGTTGCGGTAATCTTTCGCTGGCAAAGCTTTCTCCAGCATTAAAAATTTCTATGGAAATGGGGAATACAGATGAGGCGAGTACGATACTGCCTCCTTTAATAAAGGCACGACGACTGAGTTTGTCTTCGCTGTGGGACATGTGCAACTCCTTTGTAAAGGATATGTTGTTTAGCTCTTATAGAACGGTACTCAAAATAATATAAGACCTCTTAAAGGAGTTGGCACTAGGTAAGAACAAAGTTTTTTATGCAGAACTTTTATGCCAGCGAATGAGCATAAGTGAAATGTCGTCAGACGGGGCATTATTGTCCATATGTTGTATAATATCTTCGTGTATGTATGTTAAAATATTTTGAGCACTTTCTTCATGAGTGCAGGCAATATGAAAAGTTTCCTTTAGTTTATCTTCACCGTAAAGCTGTCCTTGGAGGCGGTTGGGGGGGGCCATGGCCTCGCTGGCCCCATCGGTGTACAGTAAAATACTTTGCCCGGGGCTTAACTGCTCGGTAAAAGTGGTATATTGCTGGTTTGGGCTCACATTAAGAACCAGTTCTTTGCTCCAAGGTAATATAATTGTTTCGCCTTGATTAAGAAGAGGGGGCGGATGCCCCGCACTTGCCCATTGAAAAATACCTGTTTTGGTATCAAGACTGGCCACCAGCATGCTTACAAACATGGCTGAAGTGTCATTCCGAAGCAGTGAGGCATTGAGGCTTTCTAAAGTATGTGCCGGCGAGGTTTTTTCTAGCATAAGGAAGGAGCGTGCCAAGGATACAGCTCGGCTCATGATGAGGGCAGCTGGCACTCCCTTACTGCAGACATCGCCTATGACAAAATAAATTTGTTTGGGATTGTACGGATTGGTGAAGCTTGCGTAGAGGTCTCCGCACACTTCATGGGCCATGTCAAGAGAAGCGGCTATTTCTGTGCCAGATATTTGTGGTAATGAGCTTGGTAGCATGGATTTTTGAATACTTCGCGCCAGTGCTAATTCGTCGTTGAGGCGTTGTTGGTGTGCGGTATTGTTGACAATATTACGAAAGGAAGTTCGTAAGGCTACCCGTACACGTTCAAATGTGCTTAACATAAGGTGTAATTCGTCGGGAAATTTTCCTGCAGGAAAAGGCGTTTCCGTATCTCCATGACTTAAGCGTTTAATACCGGCCATTAAAGCATGCAACGGGTGTAGGGTGAGTGACATGACTGTCCATGTAACACAAGCTATGGCAAGGGGACCAAAAATGGCCACCAGAATGAAATGTATGGGTAGACCTGATGGCGCATGGCCAAGTTCAAGATTATCCACCAGGAGCAGGATAAACCAGCCCGGCGCTTGTAAGGGAGCATAGGCCAAGGTAGTGCCACCTTGCCACGGTAAATTCCATGGCGTTTGGTGTGGAGGTAGTACTTCGTCTAATGGATAAACACCTTTGTTACCAGCAATGATATCTTTTTCAATGGAAGCGAAGAAAGGTGAGGGGCTGATGGTTGCCTCATCATGAAAGTATTGTGGTCCGGTGCCCAATTGTCGCCCGGGAGGAAAGATAAGATAATGTCCTTGGTGATTGATGTAAAAAACAAAGGCATTTTCAAATCCGGATAGTTTTTTTAAATCATAACTGATCCATGGCATATCTACGATGACGCCCACAAATCCCGCATCTGGATTTTCTTTTGTGAAAGGAACAGCATAAACGATGGAGGCGTGAGGATTGTCTTTATCCAAAATAATGGGGAGTAATTTCCATGCAATGGGGTCGTTTTTTTCTTGTGCATAGGCGCGTAGGTTATGAAACTTTCTAGGCGCAGAGAGTGTCCCATCGTCGTTGGGATAAATCCACGTTGTATTTTTATCTCCAATCACAAGGCCTGCAACGGGAATTTCCGCCGCAAGGCTTGAGCTATGGAGATCCGTTTTCATAAAACTCGTGAGTTCATGCTTTTGCGTGGTAAAAAAATTTGTGAACTCGTGACGTTGTAAATTACGCGCCATGTCGTCTACGTCATTTTGTAACCGTTGCAAAAAGGCGGAGCTGATAAAAGATTGAGTTTGTAGTGTTTGTGTGGCGAGTTCTGTGGCATTTTGCTGAAGAACCTTTTGCGTATTATAATAAAATACAGCAATACCACCCCAAAAGAGTATAATGGAGAAAAAAGTAAAAAGTATGGTTTGGCGAAATGCCAAGGAGGTTTTCCATAAAGTACGCGTATTTCTAATCAGAGGTAGTGAAGACCAAAAAGAAGGTCTTGTGGGAGGGGGGACTTCTTCGCAAGGGAGTTTTTTTTCTTCGTCTAAAGAAAAAATAAAGGAAAATTCATTGCCTTCACGTCTTGTGTAGGTGGCACTATGCGTGAGCAAGTGTACAAAGGAAAGCCCCTGTTGACCCACGGGAGTCGTCTGTATATCTGTGATGAGGGGGGGGACCTGGTGCAAAGGGTTAAAAGCTTGCCCGTTGTCACAAAGGAGTACATGAAGATTGGATTTTTTACCGTGAAAACCATGGGTAATGGTTAAAACAACCTTGCTTAATCCAGAAGGAGGGCAGCTGTGTAAGCAAATATTGCTAAGCAACTCTTCCAAAACTAAACGCAAGGAAAGCCTATCGTCATAACTTACGCCTTCATCATGTGCCCATTCTTGAACCATGGCTAAAATGCCTTCCATGGTGCTTAGATCAGCAGAGAAGGTGAGTTCGAGCTTGGGATTTTGCTTACGCGCTTGTGTCATGGGTGCTCTTTTGTTGTGTATTAGCATACATTATTAAGGTGTTACCGCAATATACTTTCTTGACCTGCCCATTTTTTTGGCATAGCGTAAAGAGAATGTGCTTCATGGAGGATTTTGTATGAAAGCAAAAGACTTGTACAGTCAGCTGACCCAAATATGTGCGCAAATGGCGCAAGGGGATTATGAAAAGGCTAAGGCTATTTTTGATTTGTTGCCTTGTGAAGATAGCCAAGATTCCATCAATGTTTTGGTGGAAGCCTTTGCCATGATGGCGGTGCGTATTGAAGCTCGTGAATTTGAGTTGAGTCGCTTGTTGACGGAACTTGAACAAGCTCGTGCAGAGCTTTTGCAACATCAAGAGCGTCTTTTGGAAGAAAACAGCCAACTGCGGGTGGAGTTGCGCCGTACAGCGTCTAAAGATACGCCGCTGATGCAATTGACTGAAGCTGCAGCCATGCAGGGAGTTATGCAACAAGTGCGTCGCGCTGCAGCTGTGGATTGTACGCTTTTGTTTAGCGGAGAAACGGGCACAGGAAAAAGTCTCTTTGCACGGCATATTCACACCCTGAGCCCAAGGTCTCAAAAGCCCTTTGTGATAGTGAACTGTGCTGCCATTCCTGCCACATTGCTTGAGAGTGAATTGTTTGGCATAGAAATGGGTGTAGCTTCTGGTGTGCGAGCACGTATGGGGCGCTTTGAGCAGGCTTCCGGAGGAACTATTTTTTTGGATGAAATAGGAGATATGCCTTTGGAAAGTCAGGCTAAGCTTTTGCACGTGGTGGAAAGCGGCATTGTGGAGCGTGTGGGGGGACGTAAACCTTTGCATGTGGATGTGCGCATCATGGCCGCCACTTTGCGAGACTTGGAGCAATGTGTTAAGGATCGTACCTTTAGAGAGGACTTGTACTATAGGCTGAATGTTATGCAAATACATATTCCTCCTTTACGTGAACGACGTGAAGATATTCCTTTATTTATTAAACATATGCTCAGTCGCTATGCAAAACGTCATCCCCACGCCATTACAAAAATTTCATCCGAAGCCATGGCGCTTATGCAACAGCATCATTGGCCTGGTAATGTACGCGAGCTTGAAAATGAGCTGGAGCGCGCTTGTCTTTTATGTACACAAACAAGTATTGGCCCTCATGACTTATCACCCAACGTGGGAAAAAATGTGTTAGAAGCCTCTGCTTCTTCGCAGACGCATACGACGCACACTCAACCGTTTATGGAAAATATGTGGCCCATACTAAATCAAGATATTCCTACGCTCAGCCATATGGAAACGCAATATATTAAAAATGTGTTGCAACATTTGCAAGGGAATAAATCACGCGCTGCCAAGGCTCTTGGTATTAGCCGAGAGGGGTTGCGTGTGAAGCTTGAGCGTATGAAAACGTAGCTTCTTTCTTATAGCTTATTTTTTCCTTTCCAACGCAGGGCAAAGAGTACCATATCATCACGTAATACTCTCTTCATGTGTGCAAGAACATCATCAAAAAGGCCATGAAGTAGCATTTTTGGCGCGCAGGAACTTTGCTGCAAAAATACATCTAAGCGTTTTTCTCCATAGAGTTCTCCTTGAGGGTTCGGTAGGCATAGCAAGCGTTGCGGTATAAAGAGTAGGCTTTCTCCTTCTTGTAAGTAGAGGCTTTTTTGCGCGTAAACGGCGTCTATATGCATACCAAGAGAGGGGTTATTTGCGTGTGGTAATTGAAAATAAGAAGTGGTGCGTGTGCCTTGGTGTAAAACATAAGGTGGAAGCTGTCCGGCACTGGCCCATGTTAAGAGTCCATTTTGCAAATCTAGTATGCATACAAAGGCACTGACCACGAGATTTTTGGTGCTTTCATCGGACTCAAAAACATGATTAACGTGGGCAAGGGCTTTGGCTGGGCTAAAGCCGGCAAGGATGAGCTCGTGTAAAAGCGGCATGATGCGATTGGTTAACAATGCTGCAGGGAAACCATGTTGCACCACATTACCTATAATACAACAGATTTCATGCTTGGAAAGGGAAAAACAATTATATATGTCACCGCAAACTTCACGTGCTTCATGTACAAAAGCATCTACAGTGAGGTTGGGATGTCTAGGTAAGTTTTGCGGACGTAATGAATTTTGGATATTACGTGCGAAGCGCAATTCGCCGTGCAGGCGTTCGCGGGTTTTGGTCATGACTGTTAAGTCATGCACTCGTTGGTGTAAAGCTCTGCGCAAGCGCTCTATAGCTTTATAGAGTTGCGTTGTTTCCTCTGTGCTGGTGACGGGGGTTAAGATTATGTGTTGCTTGCTTTGGTCGAAATTTCCCTTGGCCAATTGATCTGTCATTTCTAAAAGTTGGTATAAAGGGGTGCGAAAGTTTTCATTGGTGCTATGTAAGGCATACGTGGCAAGCAGGAGAATGACAATGCTTATGAGAATAAGCCCTGTGGCTGTGCTGTCTAGAGAGCCAAAAAGGTCTCTGCGTGGTATAAGTACACCCATGATGAGATTGTTTTCGCCGCTGGGCATATACACAACCACATATCTTCTTTTTTGCCATGTGACAGTGGTGATGCCGCTATCATTTTTATACATATGCATTTTAAGTGCTGCGAGAGAGATATCGGCCTTTTGGCTAAGAGTCCAGTGCCCGTTGGCAGTGAGAAAAAAAGGAATACATTGCGAAGAAAATGTTATGGCACGAATGCGCTCGGTAAACCAAGGAATGGCTAAGCTAGAAATTAAGATGCCGAAGGTATTTTGGTTTTTATCTTTTAAGGGAACAGTGTAGCGAATGTATATGGTGCGATCTTTATCCACATAAGGGGCACTCCAATGGGCTTGCTTGATGTGTGTAATATCTGTCAAAGAAGGGGGAGTGGTGAAGGTGGTTTGTGCTTTATGTTTATCAACAACGCCTTTGCTAGTATAAAAGCGTGTAAGAAGTTTTTGATCTTGAATATAGATAAGCTGTAGAAGTTGCTCGCCGCGTCCGTTGGAAATGGCATTACAAATTTGCGCATCCATTTGCTTTAGTTGTAAAGGATTGGTGAGCAAATGTTGCTCTAGCGTTTGTACCAAGGCTGGCATGGAGCGCACCAAGAGTTTTCGTGAATATTCGTCTTGGCGTTTAATGCTACTTACAAATTGTTTTACTTGGGCGCTGGCATTATTGAGGATAGCTTCGCGTGCATAAAAATACCCAAAGCTCACCATGAGGGCAAGGCATCCTAAAAGGCCCACCACAATGGGGATGGTTTGGCGGGAAACAATTTTATATTGCCACGAAATATCTTTGGCTATCATAGTTCGCTTTGTAAAGCCTTTTGAGCACTTTCAAGGTCGGGATAGGTGGCAAAAAGGCGTGAAAAACCACTTCCCACAAAAAGTTTTTCTATGTGTGGTTGAAGCTGACACAGAAGTAACTTTCCCTTGAGAGGATCAAGCTCTTTTCCTATATTGAGTAACCCACGAAGGCCCAAGGAACTAATATAATCCATCTCTGCGAGGTTTAAGATTATATGGCGCATACCTTGTCGTATGTATTCTGTGCAGGTGGTTTCAAATTCGGCCGTAGAGTACACATCCCAGCGCCCCGCAAGGTGGATAATGTATATATTGTCTTGTTTTTCAATATGAATTTCCATGGTACACCTCGCGAAGGGATAATTTTAAACGTGTGGTAATTAAATATGTTTTTTTTTCTTCTTTGCCTAGAGCTTGACTTTGCAATAGCATTTAACCTAAAATTCTCCTGCTTTTTCCTTCGCGCTTTTCCACCCTTTTTAAAAAGTGGGTTAAATGCAAAAATACTTATGGCTTACGGGCATACTCTTTTTGGTGGTGTACTTTTGGGGAGTTAATACCCTTGTACGTGCACATCAAGCAGACATACTACTTGTGGTGAATATTTTAGTAGGCACTTTTAGTATGTGGGGCGCATGGTATGCTTTTTTGTTAAAGAAGTTCTTTCTTTGTATAAGTATATTAATTTTGCTGTGTTATGCTTTGTGGCATGCGTATTTTGCGGTTTTAGAAGTTATAAGTCCTGAGCTTATGTAAGCTTTTGGCTATGTGTGCCTTCTGTTTTTTTTCAAAGTTCATATAATACGTTAATTTTATTAAGTAAATAATTCTTATTTTTTTACTATATTTTTAACGTTTTCTCCTGTAGTCTCACCATAGTAATAATGCCTTATGTGCCTTTTTGTGTCATGATTGTTTTAGTGTATAAAATACTCAACTTGAAGGACGTGCGAGCATGTTTATATCTCATAAAAATGATGTGCATCATTTAAAAAGTAAGGATTGGCTTTATACTGCTCAAGGGGATAATCGGGGCTTTATTCAGCCACAAAAACTTGCTGAATTATGGTTTCACACCGGTTCCAATTGCAACTTGCGCTGCCCTTTTTGTTTTGAAGGTTCTGCGCCAGGCGATATGCGCCTACAAGCTCCAAACTTAACAGATGTTTATCCATTTTTGTTGGAAGCTACAGCTTTGCAAGTGCAGCAGCTGGCTTTTACAGGGGGAGAGCCCTTTGTAAATAAATATATGGTGGATATTTTGGACGCGTCTTTGGATGTGGCACCTTGTCTTGTTCTTACCAATGGTACTGAGCCTTTACATAAGGCTTTGCCTAAGTTATCGACATTTCGTCATGGCAAACATACGCTTTCTTTTCGCATAAGCTTAGATGCTCCCGATGCTGCTCTTCATGATAAAAATCGTGGACAAGGTTCTTTTCATAAGGCTCTTCAAGCCATGGCGGCTTTGCATGAAAGTGGTTTTCCAGTCATGGTGGCCCACCAACGCGACGGCATGATGGATGCTGCGCGTGCGCAAGATGCGTATATGCATATTTTTGCGCAATACGGTTTGCCACAAGACATTTCTTTGGTTTCCTTTCCTGATTTATTGCGCCCTTGCGCCAAGCCTGATGTGCCGCATATTAGCGAACACTGCATGATTCAGTATAAAACGCAATCTGAACGTGAATCCTTCATGTGCAACTACAGTAAGATGGTTGTTAAAATACAAGGGCGTATGGCTGTGTATGCATGCACTTTAGTGGATGATGATACAGCTTACGATCTTGGCGATTCCTTAACGCAAGCCATGCAGTATCGTGTTATGTTGCGCCATCACCGTTGTTATTCATGCTTTGCAGCTGGTACTTCTTGTAGTGCCGTTGGCTAGTAGTAGATAGCAAGCTACCTGTTGTAAAATTTCCCCTAAATTGTATAAAATAGAGAGGGATATATGTCAAAATGGCTTAAAACACTAGTGTTTTTACTTTTGATAATTGCCGGCATTGTGGCAGTACGTTCTTTAGGTCTTGAGCAATATTTAGTGACTTTTAAAACATGGGTAGCTCAGCAAGGTGCTTGGGGGCCCATTATTTTCATGGCTGTGTATGCCGTCTCCACGGTACTGGCTTTGCCTGGTTCAGCGCTAAGCATCATGGCAGGGGTTTTATTTGGCTCTTTTTGGGGCGTCATTGTGGTGCTGGTGGGGGCCACTGTAGGTGCTTCGCTCTGCTTTCTCATTTCGCGGTATTTATTACGTAGCAATGTGGAACGATGGCTTGATAAAAATGAAAAATTTCAAAAATTAGACGCCATTACAGAAAAGAATGGTCCCATAATAGTGGCGGTTACTCGCCTTGTGCCACTTTTTCCTTTTAACATGCTTAATTATGGCTTTGGGCTCACTAAAGTTCCTTTTTTAACGTATGTGTTGTGGACATTTACATGTATTATTCCTGGAACCGCATTGTTCGTGGTGGGCACAGATGTCATCACCAAGTCCATAAGTGAAGGCCAAGTCCCTTGGCTTTTGGTGGGAGTTGTGTTGCTTATTTTGGCGATTTTAACCGTCTTGGTGCGTAAAGCTAAGCAAAGTATTAAGGAGTAACACATGTCTATTCCTGTTTTATTTCCGCAAGATGAACATAATCAAGTGTTGAAAGACCGTACTAGTCCTGAGCATTGGCAAAATCCTGAGCCTGCCCCCATGTATAATATGGTGGCTGTGGGTGGAGGCACTGCGGGGCTCATTGTTTCCATTATTGTGGCTTCTTTGGGAGGCAAAGTGGCTTTGGTGGAGCGTGGTTTCATGGGGGGAGATTGTTTGGTGTCAGGCTGTGTTCCGTCAAAAAGCTTAATACGTCCTTCACGCTTGGCTCATGAAATGCAACACGCTAATCATTGGGGTTTAAGTGCAAAAGGAACACAAGACGAAGACTTTCCTTCTGTCATGGAACGCTTACGGCGCATTCGCGCTGATATTAGTGTGCATGATTCGGCTGAGCGTTATACATCGTTAGGCGTAGATATTTTTCGTGGGAAGGGGGTTTTCACCGGGCCCAATACTTTAGAGGTGGCAGGAAAGACGCTGCATTTTCGTAAAGCCGCCATCTGTACTGGAGCGCGTGCTTTGCATCCGGATGTGCCGGGTTTGGAAGATGTGGGCTTTTTGACCAATGAAAGTGTTTTTAATCTTACCACATTGCCAAAGCATTTAATTGTATTGGGTGCAGGGCCCATTGGTTGTGAGTTGGCACAAGCTTTTTCGCGTTTGGGTTCCAAGGTTACCATAATACAAAGATCCACATTTTTATCACAAGAGGATCCAGCAGCTTCGGCTTTATTGGCAGAGGTTTTTGCAGAAGAAGGTATAAAGGTTTTATTACATACCAAGGTATTGCGTGCAGAAAAAGATGCTCATGGCGTTAAGGTTTTAGTGGTTGAGCGTGATGGTGTGGAAGAGCGTGTGCAAGGCGATGAAATTCTCATAGGGGCTGGGCGTAAGCCCAATGTGGAGGGGCTAGGTTTAGAAGCTGCGCAGGTAAAATATGGGCCTAAAGGCGTTGAGGTGGACGATAATTTGCGTACTTCCAATGAGCATATTTTTGCCGTTGGCGATTGTTGTATGGCTTGGAAATTTACTCATGCCGCCGATGCCGCAGCGCAAATTGTTGTGCAAAATGCACTTTTTAAAGGTAAAAAGCGCTTAAGTAATCTCGTAATGCCGTGGTGCACTTATACAGATCCTGAGATAGCACATGTGGGTATGTATGAAAAAGATGCACAAAAACAAGGTATTAATGTTGATTTTTTTACCATGGATATGAAGGATATAGATCGAGCTGTGACTGATGGTGAAACTCGCGGCTTTGTAAAAATCATGGTGAAGAAAGGGAGCGATAAGATTTTAGGTGCCACCATTGTTTCCAGTCATGCTGGGGAGATGATAAGTGAGATCACCACAGCCATGGTGGGCAGCATGGGACTTGGGGCTTTGGCCAATGTTATTCATCCTTATCCCACGCAGGCCAGTGCCATTAAAAGGGTGGCGGGTTTGTATAAGAAAAGTAAGTTGACGCCATGGGTGGCAAAAGCTTTGCGCTGGTGGTTACACAGGGACTTATAATATGGCAAGAGAAAAAGTATGTATTGTCCTTTTTACGCGGTATCCTGTACCCGGTGAAGCGAAGACGCGGCTTATACCCACCATGGGGGCTGAAGGTGCGGCTCAGATGCAAAAATCCATGACAGAGTTCACGGTGAGGCAATTTCAAGATCTTGCCAGTGATACGCCGTGTGCTGTGCATATTTACTATACTGGTGGCACCTTGGAGCAAATGCAAGCTTGGCTTGGCTCACAATATACCTATAGAGAGCAAATTGAGGGAAATCTTGGGCAAAGGATTCAATACGCTTTTGCCCAAGCCTTTGCTCATGGATCTGAAAAAGTCTTACTCATGGGGGCTGACTGTCCTGACAATAGGGCGCAAAATATGCGTGAGGCCTTGCAACTTTTGGACACGGCTCCTTGTGTGCTAGGGCCTGCCAAGGATGGTGGTTATTATCTCGTTGCTTTGAAAGAGCCCATGCCTCACTTGTTTGAAGATATAGCTTGGGGCACCGAAAGCGTTTTGGCTTCCACTTTAGCAAAACTTCGTCAATATGCCTTGCTTCCCACGCTGAGTGATGTGGACTATAAAGAAGATGTCCCTGAGAACATTTCCGTTATTATTCCTGCCTATAACGAAGAAGTACAGATAGAACAGACAATACAACGCGCCTTGCAAGGTTTTAGGGTGGAAGTCATTGTGGCCGATGGGGGTAGTAATGATGCTACCTGTGTGCTTGCCAGTGCTCTTGGAGCTCGTGTATGCCCTTGTCCGCCGGAGCACAGGGGGAGAGCGCGACAAATGAATTTTGCCATGCGCATGGCCCAAGGGGATATTGTGGTTTTTTTACATGCAGACTCCCTGTTGCCTCCTTTGTGGGATATGGCTGTACGTGAAGTCATGGCAACTCAAAAGACATGTAAAACTGTTCGGTTAGGATATTTTCGTTTTGCAGTGAGTGGTGACTTTTGGGGTAAAAAATTGCTGACATGGGGTACTAACATACGGGCAAAGTATTTGCGTAGGCCTTATGGAGATCAAGGTTTTTTCCTGCGCAAAGAGCATTTTTTTGCTCTAGGTGGTTATGATGAGGTGCCTTTTTTAGAAGATGTATTCTTAACTAAAAAGGTGAAAAACACTGGAGACATGTGTGGTTTAGATGTCACATTGCTTACTTCGGGGAGGCGTTGGCAAGAATATGGATTCTTTCGGGTGACCATGCTAAACCAACTTTTATTGATGGCCGCAGCATGGGGTGTAGATTTATATACCTTACAAAAAGCATATAGAAGAGGGCTTTTTTACCTCAAAAGATAGATATAAAAAAAGCCTTGGAATCAAGGCTTTTTTTATGAAAATGGTTTATGGCTGTAATTATTTATCTTGTAACTTTACACGTAATTCAGCGTGTACTGTTTCAGCATCTTCCAAAGGAATTTGGCATGTACCGGCATTTCTATGACCGCCGCCGCCGTAACTAAGCATAATCTCACCAATATTAATTTGGGAAGAGCGGTTTACAATGGATTTACCCACGGCAAACACCACATTCTTCTTTTGCAGACCCCATAAGATATGCGTGGAAATGGTGCACTGTGGGAAGAGAGCATACATGGTGAAGCGGTTGGTGGTCCAAATGGTTTCTTGCTCACGTAAGTCAAGCTCAATGAGGTTGCCAATGATGGTGGAGCAATCTTTAAGTTGTGCTTCGGCTTTTTCTTTGTGGCTGTTGTACAAATCTACGCGCTCACTCACATCGGGGTCTTCCATGATTTCTTCAATGGGAAGTTCTGTACAAAGGCCAATGAGCTTCATCATCAATTCATAGTTGCTGATGCGAAAATCACGGAAACGGCCAAGGCCAGTACGTGGATCCATGATGTAGTTAAGCAAAATCCAATTATTTGGATTAAGGATTTCATCCATGGATAAGTCTGCAGCGTCCGACTTATCCACTGCAATCATCATGTCTTCAGAAATATTGGTAAAACGCTCTTTTCCGCCAAAGTGCTCGTACACAACACGCGCGGCAGAAGGAGCCTTGGCATTGATTATGTGGTTGCTGGCGGGGGTTTTGGAGCGTAGGGTTTCGGAAAGGTGATGGTCAAAACAGGCATGCACATAGGGGCTGTAGGGAAGGTTTGTGGTGATGTCTGAACTACTTAATTCTATGCGACCATCTTGCACATCTTTAGGGTGCACGAAGAGAATGTCGCCCACAAGACCTATTTGCTTAAGCAGAACAGCACAAACAAGACCATCAAAGTCACTACGAGTTACTAAACGATATTGGGATGCCATGTTAATCTCCGAGAGATGCAGTTAAAATTTTGTGTAATATAAAAATAACATTATCTTTTGTACAAAAGACGATACTCTTTTGGAGATGGCTGTGTCAAGCAGTAGTGGGTGCTTTCTAGAAAAAATTTAAAATTTCTCTAGTGCTACGCGGTTACTTAGGAATTTTTTTGTGGCTTTGTACTTGGCTTCTGACAGGGGCTGGGCTATAGCTTGGCTATAGCAATAAGCGTGGGTGCAAGGCCTATGAATGCCGCGCACCAAGACTTTATGATAGGATACCTTCTATGACAAAAAAAAGAAATGAACAGTATGATGTGCTGATTTTAGGTGCCGGTGCCGCAGGTCTTATGTGCGCGCTTACGGCTACGCAAAGGCATAGAAAGGTTGTGTTGATAGATCATAATGATGAAGCCGGTAGAAAAATTTCCATAAGCGGTGGTGGCAAGGCTAATTTCACTAATTTGCACATGTCACCGGATTTCTTTTTTGGTCGTGACGTGGCTTTTACCGAACCGGCTTTGGAAAGTTTTGTACCAGATACGCTTCTTCAATTTATGGTAAAGCACGGACTCACCTGGGAAGAACGTGAGCACGGGCAACTTTTTGGTTTAGCACCGGCGCGTGACTTTGCCTACATTCTTCGTGAACAATGCCAGCGTCATGGTTGTGAATTTTTGCTGGGGCATACTTTTTCTCAGGTGCGCTTTGAGCAGGGAAAATATGTGGTTCATTGCCATGCAGTACAAGAGAATACACAATCTTATGTGATAGAGGCTTCTTCACTGGTGTTAGCTTTGGGCTCACCGGCTTGGAGTCAAGTGGGCGCCAGCTCTGCCGGTGTGCATTTGGCAAAACAATGGGGGCACAAAGCTTTGCCTTTTACGCCGGTACTAACCCCATTACATATGCCGTCAACGTGGCCTTTGGCAGGTTTGAGCGGCATAAGCTTACCGGTGAAGGTGTGCGTACAACGTGCAGACACGGGGGAGTATTATGAACATAAGGAAGCCTTGCTTTTCACCCACACGGGCATAAGTGGGCCGGCTGTGTTGCAAGCTTCTTGCCATTGGCAAGAGGGGCAACCTCTGTACATAGATTTTTTGCCGCATATGCATTTGGAAGAATTACTCGATGCTCCAGAATGCGGAAAGCTTTTTGTGCGCAATTTACTAGCAAGGCATATGCCGCAACGTCTTGTGGACGCTTTACTTCCCGAAGAATGGTCAAGGCGAAAAATTGCCGAGCTTTCTCGTAAAGTGCGTAAGACTTTACACGATTGCGTTCATAATTATGCCATTGTACCGGAAAAAAGAGGCGGTCTCCATAAGGCTGAGGCGGCACGTGGTGGTGTTTTGGTGCAAGATGTGAATGCATGGAGTATGGAGAGTCTTTTGCAAGAAAGACTTTTTCTTGTGGGGGAACTTTTGGACATAACAGGGCATTTAGGCGGCTATAATTTACATTGGGCTTTTGCCAGCGGCCACCTTGCCGGAAAACATGTATAGTACTCACTTTATTTGTAATGCTATCTTGACAACATAGTGTTTTGCGTTTACTTTTTCGCTCTATGAAAAAAATTATTCTTGTATTTGTTTATATCTGCCTTTGCTCTTTTGCTCTGTTAAATATGGGCTGCGCCAGTAAAACGGACACTTTGGACCCAGCCCTACAGGCAGAAAAATTGGAAAAAGTAGAAGAAGATGTGGAAAAAGCCATTGTCATTCCCAAGGCGGAAAGTATGCTGGGGGTCATGTACAAATATGGCGGTACCACTCCCAAGGGGTTTGATTGTTCTGGTTTTGTACAGTGGGTGTATAAACATGCCGGTGTAACCTTGCCTCGTAGAGCAAAAGATCAGGCCCGCGCCGGCGAAGCGGTGAAGAGCAAGGACGATATTCAAGTTGGTGATATTGTAGCCTTTCGCCGAGGAAGAGTTTACCATACAGGTATTTATGTGGGGGATGGAAAATTTATTCACAGCCCGCGTACCAATAAAGATATTCGTATAAGTGATATGGATGTTTCTTATTTTGGAAAATACTATATAGGAACACGTCGCGTGGCGGAGCTTGGGCCGGAAGAAAAAGAGGCGGCACGGGAGCTTTTGGACGATCACGAAAGTAAGAAAGAAAAAAAGAGTAACAAATCTTAAAGTATATAAAAACGGCGATTTTCTTAGGAAAATCGCCGTTTTGTATAGGGCAAAAGTTTGTATGGGGGAAACTCTTTTCTTTATGGAATCTCGCCCTCACAACAAGGTGAATTAGCTTTGCAAAAAGGCTTTGTAGGCTTCCACTGTGGCAAAAAGATCTGCGCAGGAAATAAGCTCAAAGGGACTATGCATACCTAAGACAGCAGGGCCACAATCAATGACTTGCATGCCATAAGAGGCGAGGAACAAAGCCACAGTGCCGCCGCCGCCAAGGTCTACTTTGCCGCATTCGGCCATTTGCCACGGAATATTTTTGGCATTGAGCAAGCCGCGCATGAAGCCTACAAGCTCAGCATCGGCGTCGCTGGCACCGGATTTACCGCGAGAACCGGTGAACTTAGAAAAGCATGGCCCATAGCCCAGTACGCCGGCATTTTGTTTTTCATGCACTTCCTGCCAATCAGGGTCAAGGGCAGCTGCCACATCGGCGGAGAGGGCTTTGGTTTCGAGCATGATATGGCCCAGTTTTGCATCTTTTTGCCAAGCTTCACGGCAATCTTCCATACAATACTGGAGGAAGCGCGAATTGGCGCCGGTGGCACCTTCGGAGCCAATTTCTTCTTTATCCCAAAGTATAAGTGCTGTGGTATGTTCAGGCTTTGGTACGGCTAAAAAGGCCTCAAGGGCTGCAAAAACGCAAACGCGATCGTCGTGTCCGTAACCGCCGATGAGGGATTTATCAAGACCCACAAAGCGTGCAGGGCCAGCGGGTACAGCTTGCAATTCTGCAGAGATAAAATCTTCTTCACAAATGTCATACTTATCTTGCAAAATTTGCAAAACATGTGTCTTAATGGGGTCTTTATCTTGTTTTTCGTCTTCATTGCCTTTGGCAGCTTTTTGAGGGCTGTGCCCTAAAATAATGTTTAATTTTTCTGCATCAAAGCCTTCGGCAATGGTTTGCTTTACATGATTTTGTGCAAGGTGTGGCAGTAAATCAGCAATGGTGAATACTGGTTCGTCGGCTTCTTCGCCCAAGGTGACTTGCACCTTAGTGCCATCGGCGCGTACCACTATGCCGTGAAGGGCAAGAGGGCGTGCTAGCCATTGATATTTACGAATACCGCCGTAGTAATGGCTTTTAGCTTGTGCGACGCCGGCTTGCTCTATGAAGGGGCGTTGCTTAAAGTCAAGGCGAGGTGTGTCAGTGTGCGCGCTGATAAGATGTACACCTTTGCTAAGCGGTAATGTACCGCGTCGAGCCACAAAAAGTGTTTTATGGCGAAAGGGAAAGAGAGCCGTATCTGCGTGGACGCCTTCTTTTTTATAGCCGTGCTCAGCCAATACCTCGAGCACATAGTCAATGGTTTCCCTTTCTGTTTTGCAACGAGAAATGAACTTGCTGTAGCGTTTGGCAAGTTTCATGAGTGCTTTATGGTCTTCTGGGGTGCTGGCATAGCGTTCCCAACAAGACTGTGGTGTGTATTTTAGGGTGCTTTTTTCATTTTTTTTCATATAATTGTCCTTGTTTCTTAATTGTTCTGCGCAAAGGCGCTTGTAAGAACTTGGAGAAGTTCTGGAATTTCTTCATCAGCTAATGTGCGCACATCAAGGCAAAAAGCTTCTTCTTCAAGGCGCCCAAGTAAGGGGGGCTGCGTGTTGAGAAGTCTATTTTTCAATTGTGTTGCGGATATATATTTAGGTTTAAGGCAAACCAACGTTGTGGCCAAGTCTCTTTCAGGAAAAGAACCTCCGCCCACGCGTGAAAAAGCTTTGCGTGTATGTACTTCTGTTTGCTCAGAAAATTGTTTTTGCAATAGTTCAAGTAGCTCTTGAGCTTTTTGAGCGAGCTCTTGAGCTGGCGTTGTAATCATACGCAAGGTGGGAATGTCTTGGAGGGCTTTTTGTGGCTCGGTATAGATGCGCAAAGTGGCTTCAAGTGCCGCAAGGGTGCACTTATCGCAACGCAAGGCGCGGTGTAAAGGGCTTTGACGCATGCGTTCGATGAGTTCCTTTTTTCCTACGATGATGCCAGCTTGTGGGCCGCCCAATACTTTATCTCCAGAGAATGTGACCACATGGGCGCCACCTTGCACCACCTCTTGTACAGTGGGTTCGTCGGGCAGACCATAGGGGCTTAAATCCAATAAAGAGCCGCTACCAAGATCTTCAATGACGGGCAAATTATGCTCAGCGCCAAGGGCCACCAGTTCTGGCAGGGCCACGTCTTTATGAAAGCCTACGATGCGGTAGTTGGATGTATGCACGCGCATGAGAGCCACGGTTTGTTCATTGATGGCTTTTTGATAATCTTGAATGTGGGTACGATTGGTGGTGCCCACTTCGCGTAATGTGGCACCGCTTCTTTCCATCACTTCGGGAATACGGAAGGAACCGCCAATTTCTACCAATTGGCCGCGCGATACAATAACTTCGCCGCCTTTGCATAAAGCATCCAGCACGAGAAGTACGGCTGCGGCATTATTATTTACCACCATGGCGGCTTCGGCGCCGCTTATATGACATAATAACTCTTCCACCAATGCTTGTCTGCTCCCACGACCACCGCTTTCCAAATCAAGCTCCAAATTGCTGTAGCCCACAATGGCTTTTTGTACGGCTTCCACTGCGGCTTTGGGTAAGACAGAACGTCCCATATTGGTATGGATAACTACACCTGTGGCATTGAGAGTGCGCTGTAGGCGCGGTCGAGTGCTTTTAAGTACATGAGGAATAAGCAAGGGCAACAGTGCGTCCAGGTTAAGCTTTTCAGCTTGCGTTTCTTTTCCTGTTTTTATGCCATGGCGTAGATTGTTAAGAAATTTTTCCACTGCACCACGTATGAGAGGGCGGGGAATATGTTGCAATGCTATTTCTTGAGCTAAGGCTTGGAGGCAAGCGTCCATGGAAGGTAGGGCTCGAAAAAGTGTATTCATGGCAGTTATATATTCCTAGGTATGTTGTATGAGATAGTGGGGGTATTTTTCAAAAAATTCGCCCAATAAGTAAAGGGAACCGCAAATAAGTACGGGGCTTTGTGTTTTTAGTGTCGCAGAACTCTTGCTTAGTGATTTCAGTGTGCTTTCAAGATCTTGTGCCGCGAATGTTGTATTTCCTAATTGTTGCACAAAATGCTCTTTTTCTTGCGAAGTAAGGGCTCTGGCATTATTTTGAATGTCAGTAATGTAAAGAGGACAATGGTCACAAAGGGCATGAATGTCTTGAAGTAAAGCAAGCATGTTTTTTATGTCTTTGTCTCCTAGGCAAGAAAAAATAATGGCGGACGGTTTTTTGTCAAGATTTTTCACATGCGCGAGTAGCATGCTAAGGCCCTGTACATTGTGGGCCCCATCCAGCAAGAGGTGTGGAGGTAAATGTGGCTCAGTGCAAGTGATGGATTGTAATCTTCCGGCAATAAAGGCTTGCTCCAATCCTTTATGTATGGAGTCTGTACAACACTTCCAGCCATACTGTGTGCTTAGCCAATT
The DNA here is from genome assembly GCA_964370835.1 of uncultured Desulfovibrionaceae bacterium. GTDB lineage: Bacteria > Desulfobacterota > Desulfovibrionia > Desulfovibrionales > Desulfovibrionaceae > CAYJAD01. The sequence continues at coordinate 13,699 of CAYJLO010000018.1, read as the reverse complement.
CCATGCGGTGAGAGCCAGAGCTGCATTCTCTTTTTGATGCGCGCCATGAAGGCCAAGGGATATGTGGTCTGGGAGTATTTCAGTATCCACAGAGTGTAGCTGGCTGTGGCGTTTTTTTGCAAAATTTGTCAAAAAACTTATGATACTGGAGTCTTGCTGAGCCATGAAAACTGGTTTGTCTGCTTGCATGGCATGGGCCTTATCTTCAGCTATAGCCAATAATGTTGTGCCGAGAACGTGTTCATGGTCCATACCGATGGGGCTTAAGCAAAGCGCATCGCGATATAAGGCCGTTGTGGCATCATAATGCCCGCCAAGGCCAGCCTCTATGATAGCAATATCAATATTTGCTTCATGAAAAGCGAGTACAGCCAAAACTGTGAGAAATTCAAAATACGTGAGTGCTGGGGCTGCTGCGTGCACTTTTTGTGCTAGGGCCGGCCATTGATCCTGTGAGAGAGGGTAAGCGTCAATGCGTATTCGCTCGCTTGGTGATACAAAGTGTGGCGAGGTGAATAATCCTGTACGTAAGCCATGTGCTCGTGCCAAGGATTCCAAAAAAGTGGAGGTTGATCCCTTACCATTGGTACCCACCACTTGTATGGTTACGAAGGGAGGATTGGTGAGGTGTAGGTCTTGTAAGGCTTTCTCCATGCGATCAAGACTTAAATCCATATGAAAAAGGCCCAACGCATCTAGGTGCTGGCAAACGTCTGTGTAGCTTGTGAACATGATTTTGTTATGACAGAACTTGACGTGTCTGTCAGCTTTTTTGTTTGGTAAAGTTTTTTTAAGATATCCATGTTTTATAGGGATAAAGTTGAAAACTGAAATTTTATACTTGACCGTGAAGTCATGAAAGGGTAGAAGAATTACCGCGCGCCCATAGCTCAGTTGGACAGAGCAGGAGCCTTCTAAGCTCTTGGTCGGGAGTTCGAATCTTCCTGGGCGCGCCATATATTTTCAGCCACTTACAGCCCTAACTGTGAGTGGCTATTTTTCTTGCACATGAGCACTTGCACATTGGGTACATCTGGCAAAGCAGTCCATGACTGCCCTTTTTTGGGAGTCTAAAACATGCTGGTAGTGTTTAAGCACCATCATGGGGCTACTGTGTCCCATGAGATTAGCCACTGTGCCAATGTCTGCCCCGGCTGCGTATAAGCGCGGGTGACAAAGTCGGCACACGTTTAGCGCAACATTTGGCACTAAAAACACCCCAAAAAAGCCCTGTACGTTAGTCAGGGCTTTTGCGTTACTTTAAGCGCAAAGAGCAGCAGATTTTAAGCACTACAAGCAGCGCCATGGTTATGACTTGAAGTAGCTTTGCTAGCTGCCTTTTGCGAGCAAGCGTAGCCGGAATGAGTGCTAGTAATCATCTTACGCATAGTCTTGCAACTTTGTAAAATCATGCATGCGTTTTTAAGGTCGCAAAGGTCTTGGCTGCAAAGAGAATCTTGGCAACTTGCGGCATCATCAATAATATCATCAGCCGCTTTTTGGGCAAGAGCTTCCATTTTAGGTAAGTGTTCCATAGTCCAAGCGTCCGTGGCATATTCAGAACTATAAGCTTTAAGCATGGCTTTCGCCCTCCATATTATGTTGAGTGTTATTTTTGGGTGCGCTGGGCTTTTCTGTAAGCTCATGAGCAATTTGCATCATAACATCTACATCTTCCTTAACAAGTTCCACATCTTTAAACAAAGTATGTAAAAGGCGTGGGGCTTTAGGGAAATCTTCAATAGAAATACCTTCCATCATATCAAAAGCGCCGCGCATGGCAGCCTTTGCCAGTGATAAATCAAGAGCGCCGGCATCATCTACAATGCCATATTTATGAGCAGTTTCCATATATTCTTTGGTGATTGTATCTACAAGTCTATTAGCAGCTGGAGACGTAGCAACGCCAGTTACAGCTCCCAACGCAATTTTTTGCATTTTATCATTTACAGTGGGTAAAACCACGCGAGAAACGACACGTACCACAAAAGTTTTTTGATTTTTTTTGCTAAGCTTCATAATGGCTCCCTAAGCTAGTTTTTAAGTAAAAGGGGAGAAGTTATCTCCCCTTATATAAATAGATGCACATTAGCGCATCATGAGCCGCTAGCCATCAGTACCGGTGCAAAAAGTTCCATCTTTAGGAGGACATGGCGCATCTTACCACAATACAAGCCAAGAAATGGGCGCCACAAACTATGAGGCCGATATTTTTGCCAACATGTGGACGGTGGGTCTTGGGGCAGAGTATACCTTTAAGGCAGATTTTATGAACATTACGCCGCATGTGGGCGTGCGCTATATGGGCGTGACTACCCATGGTTACCACATGGCAGGGCTGGAAATGGACAGCGACCATCAAAGCGTATGGTGCTTTCCCGTGGGCGTAACCCTAGTAAAGATATTGTAACGAGCAGTGGCTGGACATTGATACCCAAGCTGGATGTGGGCTTTATCGCCGCCGCTGTTGGCTTGAAGGCCTATAGCTCCGCTTTAATTTCGGCTTATTTTTCTTTCAGAAGTAGCTTTTCTTCATTAAGAGCGGTTGCACGAAAATTCAATTCTTCTTCTTGCAATTGTAGCTCTTGTAATTTCGTTTTATAATCTATTTTTGATTGTATAGTAATGTTCTTTAATATTGGTTTTTAAACTGCACTTATTGCAAATATAGTCGAAGTAAGAGATACTGAGCTCATGAAAAACACTATCTTCACACCCTATGTATACAAGGGCAGAGAAATTAAAAATCGCTTAGTTAGAAGTGCCACTTGGGAAAATATGGCTACGGAAACAGGGCATTTAACGGGGCCTCTGTATGCAATATATGAAAATCTCGCAAAAAATGAAGCGGGTACAATCATCACAGGGTATGCAAATATTTTGCAGGATGAAAAACCCAATGCTGGCATGATGGGCATATATGACGACAGCTTTATTCCTCAATATAAAAAGTTAACAGAACTTGTTCACAAACACCGAAGTACTATACTAATGCAGCTTGCTTACGGTGGTACAAAAACTACATATCAGCTGGGGGAGCGTGTTATTTTTGCCCCCTCAGATATACCAGAGCGTGGAACAAATACGCAGGGTAAGACCATGAGTATAGAAGATATTGACACTATTATCTATGCTTTTGGACAGGCTGCAAGAAGGGCCTATGAGAGTGGTTTTGACGGAGTGCAAATTCATGGTGCGCATACATATCTTATTAATCAATTTTTAAGCCCTTATTATAACAATAGAACTGACGAGTACGGTGGTAGTCTTGAAAATCGTTTTCGCATTTTGAAGAGTATTTATGACGAAGTAAGAAAGCAAACGCACGCCGACTTTATTGTTGCCATAAAGCTTACCTGTAGTGAGTTTTTTCAAGGGGGACAAACCTTTGAAGAATGTAAAAAGATGTGTCTTATGGCTGAAAAAGCTGGCTATGACGTTATTGAACTCACAGGTAATATTCATGCTAAAGCCAACACCATGACGGGGCAGTGCTTTGATGGTAAATGCCTTCAAAAGGAAGGGTACTTTATGGAATATGTGCAAGAGCTTCGTCACATACTTACAGTGCCTTTGATTACTGTGGGTGGCTTTAGGAGTTTAGAAAGTGTCACTCATGCTCTTGCGGTTGGTGTTGATTTTGTAGGATTTTCGCGCCCACTTTTAGCGGAACCAGATCTTTTCGTTAAATGGATGAACGGCGACACTCATCCGGCAAAATGTATGAGTTGTTCAAAGTGTCGTACGCCTGAGGGGAATTATTGCACGCGACGTGTTTAATTTATCTACGTCTGTATATGCGTTGTTCTCTGTAGCTTTAAGGTTTGCAAGCTCACTTAACTGTTATGCTTTGCGCCCTTCGGGCAGGATGGCGTATCCTGCTTTTTGATTTTTCTTGTATTTCACTTTTTTCAATCAACCTGCGAAGAAAGCAGTAAAGCCCCTCGTGCATGCAGGAGGGGCTTTACTGTGTCTAGGGGTGCTTGCCTTTTATGGCAAGGAGATGCTTATTTTTTTGCCGTACGGTATCTTACATAATCAGTAAGATCGGATTCACCTAAAATGAGGTATGCACGGTCTTCTGTGGGGAATCTACGCATGTCGTTGTAGCGAGCCATGTAGAAGATGGCGCCAAGTGCAACCCATACTAATAAGGCGTACGCAGATTCTTTGCCGATAACTGCTGGAGAGAAAGGCAAGGTAAGTAAGCCAAGGCATAAGATGGCACTTAAACAACCTAAGATGGAGCAACGAATCATCCATGGGCTTTCAGAGTTATCGCGAGAAAGAATTTTATAAGCTGCCCATGATGCGAAAAGGTAAGCGATGATGGTGCCAATGGCGGACATACTTACCACCCAATCCAGCACCTCACGACCAAAGAAGGGAGCAATCAGTACGAACACCAAAGTGAAGACAAGGGCATTTTTAGGCGTTTTGTGCTTGTCGTCGATTTTTGCAAACCATGTGGGTAAGATGTGCGCGCGCCCCATGCTGAAGAGCAAGCGGGAGCTGGCCACATAAAAGCCGTTAATACCTGTGAGAATACCAGCCACAACAGCCATGGCTAAAAAGATTGTGCCAAAAGAACCAAGGGCAAGGTCGGCCACATAACCGGTGTGCCAAGGAGTATCAAGCTTAATGAGCTCAGGGTAGGGGATAACGATACCCACAGCCACGGTAACAAGGGCGTATACAACAATACCGCAGGTGATGGCGAGCAACATCAGTTTGATGGCTTTTTCTGCAGAGAAGTTAAATTCTTCAGCAGCCTGCGGAATGGTGTCGAAACCTACGTAAAGCCATGGAGCTACGGCAACAACAGCAGCGATACTAGCAAAGACACTGCGGTTTTCAGCAAAAAGTGGATTTAGATTGCTGATGGTGGCTGTTTCTGCTGTGAAGGTACCAATGGTAAGGGCTGCTACGCCCACAGCAAGAATAACGGCTAGAGCCACTTGGATTTTACTAATGACATCTGCGCCAATGATGTTGAGCACGCCGAAAACGATAAGCACGGCCTCGAGGAAGAGGAGTTCGCCAAGATATACGTCCCAATTGGCAATAACGTATAAGTGACCAAAGTTAAGTATTCCGGGCATAAGGAAACGTGTGAGCAGAACGAGAGCGGTGGCGTTTAAGGCTATGATGGAAAGGTAGCCCAAAACCATGGCCCAGCCGCAAATAAAAGAAGCTGTGGAGCCAAAGGCAGCGTATGCATAAGCAAATGCGCCACCGGCTACGGGGTATTTACCAACTATTTTACCATAGCTTACGGCAACAAACATAAGTAAAATACCGCCAAGTGCAAAACCTATACACGAAGCTAAAGGCCCGGATTGTGGAAGAAAGCGCAAGCTTGGCATAACAAAAGCCCCCCAGCCAATGATGGACCCGAATGCGAGGGCCCATGTGGCAAGGGGGGACATGGTTTTACTTAGGTTGGCTCTTTGTTCGGTACACGTTGTGCTCATGGGGACAAACTCCTAAATCAAATGTTGAGGTTATGGTACTACCATGCAATCATGGCATAAATAACAAATGTGTAATTATAAGTTTTAGTTAGTTATGTATATTGAGTTTGAGCATTGTATTCTTTCAAATTCCGTATGGACATAGCAAGAGACATACCAAAAGCTGAGTAATATAAATGTAGAGATGGAGCTAATTTGTTATTTTTGTAACAACATGCTTAAAAAGTAAGATAAAAAAATGCAGAAAAGAGTAACTATTCGTATTTTTTTGTAGAGAAATGGGGAATGGAAAAATGAGCTACTTTTATTTCTTATGAAAAACGATGCAAAGTTGCATTGGACGTTATTTTGTATATGCGTAGATAAGTAATAAAAAGGAAAAGTGGTGATGCATTTTTGCATTACTAAATTAGGAATGCTTTTGGATTAGGTTTTATCTTTTTGATATATTAATCTAAATTCTTCATGCACTCATTTTGAAAAAACGATGCAAAATTGGGTTAGATTGATAGGTTTTACTTTTTTGATTAATAAGTTGTCAAAATTAAAGGACTGCTTGTGAGTACTCAAGCAATCCTCTAATCTTGACAAAAAATCAAAGCAGAAAAAGTTATATTGCTAATGATGTAAAATGGATGTTTACTTTTTCATCGAGGGCACATTGCAAAAGTGTATCCATAAGACCCACAGCGTCTATTTCCACGGGGCTGGTGTTTTTACCACTAATTATGAGGGATAGGCTGTCTTTTATACGCATGAAATGCGCCTCTTGTACATGGTTGCAATGCAAACGATCCATGTTTTCCGCTAAGGCTAAAAATATTGGGAAAAATTGCAGGTGCCTACGCAAGCCTGTGCCCTTGGGAATGGGACTACAAGGCTTTTTGTTGGGCTTTAAATTGTGCATCTGCACCAGGGTGGCCATAAATTCAATTTCGTCTTCTGTGAAGCCCAGTAGTTCTGATTTGTTAATGATATAGGCACCATGGGTAGCATGCTTGGCATAAGCAATAAAAATACCAATATCATGCAATATGGCAGCATAGTATAAAAGTTCACGCGCTTGGTGGTCAAGGCGTATGATTCCCACATCCACGGCGGAATCGTGAATTTGCAAAGCGAGCTTAGCCACTTGATTGGCATGTTGTGTTTCATATTGGCAGCGCTTAGCCAGCTGAAAAATGCTTTTTTCGCGTACAGAAGACCCTACAGCCTCAGCATGTAAGGAGTGACGCTGCAAGTAATCCATGAGGATACCGTCTTGTAAGTTACGATTACTCACGGTGATATTTTCAAAATTAAAGTCTTCCATAAGTGTTAATAAAATGGCAGTGCCTGCCACGAGTACTTCAGCACGTTTGGCATTTACTCCTGGCAATTTGCGTCTTTCTTCTGCGGTAAGATTGCAAATATGTTTTGCCGCAAGGTGTAAACCTTCCAAAGTAAGCGTATTTTGATCTGAAGCAGGGGGGCAATTATACTGCAAGCGATGACCAATGTTTTGTAAGGCCAAGGCTGTGCCTGAGCTTCCCACCAATTCGCTCAAGGTGAGGTGTTGCAATCGTCCCGTGGTATGGCTGGCTTTACTGCGTATAAAGGCGCACATGGCCGCAAAAACATGCTTGGGAACCTTGTTCGGATATTCATTTAAAAAGTGATTAGTAAGCCGGACACAGCCCAATTTTAGAGAGTCGAGGCATTCTGTACCTTGAGCGTTGGCCACCGCAACTTCGGTGCTACCGCCACCAATATCTATGTACACCCTCAAACCAAGGCTTGAAGGCATGCCACTGGAAACCCCAAGACATATGAGCCTTGCTTCTTCATGTCCGGAAATTACCTGCAGTTCTAAGCCCGTTTTTTCACGTACTCTTTGCAAAAATTCTGTGGCATTTTCCGCATCACGCATGGCCGCCGTAGCCATGGGGAGTATTTCTGTAACGCCGTATTTTTGGCACATTTCCATAAAGGATCGCAGTACGATGAGTGTACGTTGCATGGCGGTTTCTTGAAGGCGTTTTTCTTCGAAGGAATTTTCGCCAAGGCGTACCATGTGCTTAACTCTATTAATGATACTATAGGCACCATCAGGGGATATTTGTACCAATAGAAGGCGCGCTGAATTACTTCCAAGGTCAATAATGCCTATGATTTTAGAGCCATCTTGCGCAGAGTTGGCAGTGGCAGAAGTAGCTTGAGAAAGTGGAGACGATAATGTGTTCATAATACCTCAAGAGGCATGTACATACCTATTTAATTTTTGTGTAGCTACAAAGAATGTCCATAAGAAATATTTTACAAAAAAGTTCTTTTTTCACAGAGACCCTTTGTATTTCTGCCGAACAGGGCTTGGTGCAAAAAAGTTCTAGGTGTATGTTTTCTTGTTGAAAGCGCACCTTGATATCTTGTACAGCTCCTGTATGACTAAAGTCTAGGGCATCGGCAAGGCGAATGATGGCGGCAAGTATCAGTATGGCTTTGCGTTCTTTTTCGTTTAAATTGGCAAAGCGCGCTTGGGAGAGTTTCGGTTCAGCACGGCGATGATAACGCGCCACCAAGGCTACCAAGTGGCGTATATCTTTAGGTACATCCACAGGTAGGGGCAGTTCAGCATGAATGTGTCCTTCACGAATCATGGCAGCAGACATTTTATGGTGCGCTTGTTTGCCGTGAAGCCATCCAATGTCATGGAGTTGCGCCCCCATATCTAAAATATGTTTCCATTTTTTAGAGAGCTTATGTAAGGGGGCTAAACCTGCAAAGAGAGAGGTGGCTAAATGAGCCACTCGTGCCCCATGCTGTAATGATTCCAGTATAACAGGGGAAAGCTCTGCTGTGTTTTTTTTACCCATATACTATTTACCTTCACGTATGCGTAGCATTTCTTTTTGAGCATTGAAGGGCGTTGCGCCTCGTGCAACTTTACGGCGTAAATAGCTACCGTCTTCTTGTAAAACGTAAGCTTTAGCCGTGTCATCAAGGTGGGAAACAAGCATTTCATCACAAAGCTGTTTACGCAGATCAGCATCCAACACAGGGACAAGGGTTTCAATGCGCCTATCAAGGTTGCGCGGCATAAGATCAGCACTGCCTATATAAATCTTGGGAGTGCCGCCATTGTGAAAGTAGTAAATTCTTGGGTGCTCCAAAAAGCGACCCACTAAGGATGTGACTTCTATATTTTCGCTAATGCCTGGAATATTAGGACGTAAGCAACAAACACCACGCACTTGCATGCGTATTTTTACTCCGCTCATGGAGGCGCGGTACAAGGCTTGAATGCAGTCCTTATCGGCCACTTGATTGCATTTTATGTAAATCTTACCATCACCATGCTTTTTATGGCGTTGTATCTCTGCTTCAATGGCCAGAAGCAGGTTACGCCGCATGCTGTTGGGTGAAACCAATAAATGGCGATAGTCATCTTGCTCGGCATAGCCGGTAATGGTGTTGAAAATATCACTCACGTCGGCGCAAATTTCCGGATGCGCAGTGAACAGTGCTAAGTCTGTGTAAATTTTTGCAGTGGAAGGGTTATAGTTACCTGTGCCTATGTGCACATAGCGGCGCACCCCTTGAGGTTCCCGGCGGATCACAAGGCAAAGCTTGGCGTGAATTTTCATGCCGGGCATACCGTAAACCACGTGCACACCGGCTTTTTCCATTTCTTCTGCCCAGGTGATATTGCGTTCTTCATCAAAGCGAGCTTTAAGTTCCACCACAGCGGTGACTTGTTTACCCATAACTCGAGCTTGTATGAGCGCATCCACAATGGGAGAGGAATTTCCAGCGCGGTAGAGGGTTTGTTTGATGGCCACCACACCGGGGTCAACACTGGCTCGGCGGATAAACTCTTGTACAGGCAAAAAACTGTCGTAGGGGTGATAGAGCAAGATGTCCTTTTGTGTGATGGCGTCAAAAATTTGCAAATCACTTTCATCGCGACACACAGGGTGGATGTACGGGATTAGACGTTCATCTTTTAAGCCTGGCTTATCAAGACCATAAAGTTCCATCATTTCAGAAAAAGCCATGGGGCCTTTGATGCGATACACTTGGAAAGGGCGAACCTCAAGAAGCTCCATGAGAAAACGGCGCAAATCTGCCGGTGTATCTTCAGAAACTTCTAAGCGTACCACATCACCAAAACGACGTTGGTTTACAAGGTCGCGGATGGCTTCTAATAAGTCATCGGCTTCATCTTCTTCAATTTCGATATCAGTATTACGTGTAATACGGAAGGAGCCAATGGCTATGAGCTCATGTCCGGTAAAGAGAGTTTGCAAGTGCTCTTTAATGAGATCATCAATGAAAACAATATCATTGTCTCTGGCATTGGCAGAAAAACCTAATGCTGCGTAGGTTTTAGCATCTTTGGTGCGAGGGATAAATAAAAAGCGTGGGATATTATTGGGAATCTTTATACGTGCGTAGCGAGTATTGCCATGCTTATCGCGCAATTGTACCACAAAGTTGCGGCTAAGATTTGCAATGATGGGTAAGGGATGGCTGGGATCGATGGCTTGAGGTGTTAAAATGGGAAATATCTCATCCAAAAAGTAGTCATCCAAAAATTTCTGCTGCTTCTTACTTAAGTCTGTGTAGCGCACTAAGCGAATACCACGCTCTTTGAGCTGGCGACAAAGTTTTTTTTGCCAGTGATCGTGAGCTATGGCGGTAAGGCGTAAGGTTTGGCGACGAATTTCCGCCAATTGGCGTCCTGGAGGAATTTTATCGGGGGCGGTGTTTACCACATTACCAATATATTGGCGCATGAGGTTGGCCACGCGTACCATGAAAAATTCATCAAGATTATTATAGAAGATGCTTAAAAATTTCAGTTGCTCCAACAAAGGCACTTTGGACTCTAAGGCTTCTTGCAATACTTTGGCATTAAATGAAAGCCAGTTTATGTCGCGGTTAAAAAATAATCCGGGGCAGGAGAGTTCTTCAATTTCTTGCAAGGTACATTGCTTTTCATCAGCATGAACGAGGGGAGACGTGGTGCAATTTACGGTATTTGAACTACGTATCTCTGAAAGCGTGTGTTCCACTTGGTCTGATTCGTCTTGAGAGGTAGAGGTTGATAAGTCAATGTCTTGCATGTTGCACTCCTTGCGAGTTTCCTAATAACGGTAATGTGTTTCACCATATATACATGAGGTGTAAAATCATGAAAATGAAGTGGTGCAATTTTACTCTAAGAGGATGGATTAATCCAGTAAAAAAAAGAATGTCACGTGAAAATCACAAAAGGCATCTTGGTCAAGGCAAAAAAAAAGAGTGCTTTTAGCTATGAATTTTGTTATAGGCTTTCTCAGCAGGGCGGATATGTATGCATGTGAACGCTTTGCTCGAATTTTTGGAATAGGTTAACCGTGTAGAGGGGAACCCCCTTTGCATGGTCTGTGTTTGTGCTCTGCGCTCTGCAGAGTGTTGTATCATCCTAGTACGTAGAGGAGTAGGCATGAAAAAACAGGCTAGGGTTTTGAAACATGGGCTCATGGTGGCATTGCTTGCAATGTTGGCCATTTTCCCTGTGATGGTGGATAAGGCTTATAGCGCAGAAGATGTGGATAGAATCCCCTTTGTGCTTGAAACATTGAAGGCCGATAAAATGCCTCCAGTATTTTTCTCTCACGATTTGCATATTGCAGCTCTTGAAGACAATTGTGAAAGCTGTCACACCTCAAGTGAAGAATACTTCCTTGATAGTGAAGCTAAACCCGCTGGTGAAGTCATGGCCTATGTGCACGATAGCTGCGTAAGCTGTCACGCTAAAGTGGCCGACGGTAAGCCCACAGGCCCAGCGCTTGCTTCTTGCCGTAGTTGTCACAACACAGACATTGCTGCCAAGCAAGCTGCTGCACAATAAGCTATTGGGAGGCATATATTATGATGGAATTTCTTACAGGCCCAGGTTTAGCTGTTTCTGTGCTCGTCTTTGTGGTGGGCATGATTGCACGCGTGGTGCTTTACATCAATGGTCTTGATTGGCGTTTGGAGCGCGTAGCTTACAAACCTCAAATGGCTCGCGGCCTTCGCGGTGCTTTTTCTTCTATTTTTGCTTGGCTTATTCCTGGTGGTACTCATGGTTGGCGTCAACAGCCTCTCATGATGGCAGGATTCTTCCTGTTACACGTGGGCGCCATTTTATTACCCCTTTTCTTAGTGGGTCACACTGTACTTTTGGAAAACGCTCTTGGCATTAGCTTGCCAAGCCTTCCCATGGTTGTAGCTGACATTCTTACCTATGCCGCTTTGGCTGGTCTTGCTATTTTAGCTATTCGTCGTGTGATGGTTCCTGAAGCTCGTGCTCTTACCGGCTTTAAAGAATGGATGGTACTTATCATCACCGCCGTTCCTTTTGTTTCCGGTTTCATGGCAGCTCAAGCTCCTAGCGATATGTGGACTTTAGTTCACCTTATCAGTGGTGAAGTGTTCCTTATCGTGGCACCTTTCACCAAGCTGTCTCACATCGTATTGTTCTTCATGTCACGCGCACAAGTGGGCATGGACTTTGCCATTAAAAGAGGCGGCGCAACTCGCGGCCCAGTCTTCCCTTGGTAAGCACAGAAGGAGTCACCTATGTCTAACAAACCATTTTGCACTAAGGCTCCCCTGACCACTAAAGAAGACATCATGCATGTCCTTAGCGATAAGGGTGGAGCCAAATACTACGAAGAAATGAAGTCCTTACCTGTTGATACACAGGTGCTTAAGGAACAACTTGAAAAAACCTGTAAAAGCCGTACCAGAACTTGGCTTGAAATTTGCGCCAGCTGCGGCATGTGCGCTAAGAGCTGCTTCTTGTACACTGCCAACGAAGGCGATGTGAATCAAATTCCTTCGCTGAAAATTCGCAACACCCTTGGTAAAATGCTTGCCAATCCTGAAGCCGTTGACGCTGCTTTCATGATTGAATGCATGGAAACTGCATGGTCCAAGTGTACTTGTTGTAACCGCTGTGCTGTATACTGCCCCCATGGCATCGATACCGGTGTTATGTTCAGCTATATGCGCGGTATTTTATTCTCCCACGGTTTTGTGCCCTGGGAACTCAAAATCGGTTCCGGCATGCACCGTGTATATGGCGCCCAAATGGACGTTACACAAGAAGACTGGTTAGAAACTTGCGAATGGATGATGGATGAAGCTCAAGAAGAATGGCCTGGCGTTTCTATTCCTGTGGATAAAGAAAATGCCGACTTCATGTACATCTTGAACGCTCGCGAAGTGAAACACTATCCTGAAGATATTTCCGAAGCAGCCATCCTCTTCCACATTGCCGGTGAAAACTGGACAGTACCAAGCGAAGGCTGGGAAAACACTTCCTTGACCTTATTTGCTGGTGACTGGGAAGGTTGTACCCAAAACGTTAATCGTGTGTACAGCGCTGTAGAGCGTCTTAAGCCGAAAATCGTTGTGGGCACCGAATGCGGTCACGCTCACCGCGCCACCGTTATCGAAGGTCCTTACTGGGCCGGTCGCGCCGACGGCACTCAACCCACACAGTTCATGCACTATGTGGAATGGGTAGCTCAAGCTCTTCGTAATGGTAAGCTTAAAATTGATCCAGACAAGCGTATCAGCGTACCTTGTACCTTACAAGATTCTTGTAACTACGTACGTAACCACGGTCTTGGTAAGTATACTCGCGAAATTATCAGCTACATCACCATGCCTGGTGTATTCCGCGAAATGTCCGAATCCGGTGACCACAACTACTGCTGCGGCGGTGGTGGCGGTTTCAACGGTGTGGGTCTTTATCGTAAGCAACGTAACATCGCTCTTAAGCCCAAATTGGCTCAAATTAAAGCCACCGGTGCTGAGCTTGTTATCTGCCCTTGCCACAACTGCTGGGATGCCGTTCGCGACATCGTGGAAGAATACGAACATCCAAACCCAACCTTCACTTGGTCTTTCTTAAAGCCCTTGCTCATGAAGATGGTTATTGTGCCCGATCACATTGAGCACAACCCTTACGAATAATCGTTAAGGTATATATGGGAGAGTCGAAAGGCTCTCCTTTTTTTTGAAAGTACTTTTACTTTTTTGTGGTGGAACTTTCTTGGGGGAGGGCGCTTTTTGAAAAAAGCTTCCTCCCCCAAACCCCCACCCGCAAAAACTTTTTATGGCGGTGTTGCTGTATCTTTGTATAGAGTTTGTTAGCGCATGAGAGCTTACGAATTTTTACTGTATGGTTAGAGTTGAAAAATAAAACG
>CAYJLO010000017.1:0-41685 GCA_964370835.1 uncultured Desulfovibrionaceae bacterium | reverse complement strand
TCTATCTGTAAAGATACGCTGGCGGTGCAGGTGGGCATTTTTTGGAAGCATTCTTTCAAATAGGCCGCGCCGCGTTCGATGTCTTTATGGTCAATGGCGCGCATTTCCACGGTGAATTCCACCTCTTCGGGAACCACGCAAATATGCCCCGGCTTCACATTCATATAGCCAATATTGCACACCATGGTTTCTTCTTTGCGCATATATTCCATCCAAGCCGTCATGGCTTGCATGGTTTCAAAGAGGGCATCTTTGCGCATTTGCATGGGGGTTGTGCCAGAGTGATTACTGCGGCCAAAAACTTTGCAGCTGTAGCGCGTAATGCCGGCAATGGCAGTGGGGACGCCCAGCGCAATGCTATTTTCGTGTAAGACAATGCCTTGCTCTATGTGCAATTCCAAGAAGGCGGCATACTTTTGCAATTGCCCCTTGGCATCATCAATATCTTTCTCCGTGAGCTTATACTTAGCCAGCACGTCTTGGGGGGGATATTCTTTCATCATACCGCTAAAGGCGCGGCTACCAAAGCTACCGCCAAGGTCGCTACCTTCTTCGGCATTGAAACCCACTACTTCAAAGCTATGCTCCAAGGTGATATTTTGCTCTTTGAGGCACTTGGCAATTTCCACCGCCGCCATGACGCCGTAGGCACCGTCCAAAATGCCACCGGCTTTCACGGAGTCTAAGTGGGAGCCGCTTAAGATGATGGACTTAGGATTTTTACCGGGAACAATACCAAAAAGGTTGCCCAAAGAATCTATGCGCGTGGCTATGCCATGGGCTTCAAGATCTTTTTGCACATAATCGCGTACGGCAAAAAAGTTTTCGGTGAAACCTTCTCTAAAAAGACCGGCTTCTTGCCAACCAATGGCTCCCTGTTCACGTATGCTTTGCATAAGACGTTCTGCATTAATCTTTGCCATGAAATTCTCCTTGATGCTACATAAGCTCTTTGGCTTTTTTACACTGACAACGTAACTTGCTTTTTGGGTAGCCTGTTAGGCTTTTTTAAGCCATTGGCCATGACCTTCTTCACCCACAATGGTTCCATGGTCAAAAACCAAGGAGCCGCGCACCCACGTCATTTTTGGCATGCCGCTCACAGCTAAACCGTCTTGGAAGGCGCAAATGTCTTTGGCCATGGTGAACATGTTTTTGTGATCCAGCGTGGTGACTTCGTATGGATCCAATAGAACAAGGTCAGCATCGTAACCAAGGGCAATGTCGCCCTTGCCTTCAAGGCCATAAATACGTGCAGGATTGGTGCACAGCAAAGCCACGGCGCGATTTAAGGTGATTTTACCCTCTTGTACATCCTTCATGATGAAGGGAATGCGCGTTTCAATGCCGGGGAAACCAGCTGGAGCCTTGAAAATATCGTCGGGATTGGCTTCTTTTTCTTCCACAGTGTAGGGGGCATGGTCACTGGCGATGACATCAATGGTGCCATCAAGCACATATTCCCATAGGCCATCCACAAGCTCTTGCTCGCGTAAGGCCGGATTGCATTTGGCATAGGCTCCATGGGCATCAAGGGCGCCGGCATTCATGTGTAAATAGTGCGGACAGGTTTCCACATACACTTCCATGCCATCGGCCTTGGCTTGTTTGGCTAGGGCCACGGCCTCGGGGGTGGAGATATGCACAAGGTACACGCGTGCGCCTTCTTCTTTGGCAAGGGCAAGGAGCTTTTGTACGGCGAGAACTTCTGCCAAAGGCGGACGAGATAAACAGTGTGCGGCGGGGTGCACTTTGCCTTCTTTGCGTAAGTTGGCAATGGTTCCGGCCACAAGGTCATTGTCTTCGGTATGAGCGGCAGCCAGCAAGCCTGTTTTGGCTATGCGGCGCACGGCTTCTTGAAGTTCAAAGGTGTTTTTACTGGTAAGGCCTTGAAATTCTTTATCGCGTCCTTCGGGGGCGGCGTGGAGAAAAGTTTTGTATCCCACAATGCCAGCCTTGCCAATGCGCTCAATTTCTTCGGGAAACTCACCACCGGCGGCGCCCAAAAAGGCATAGTCCACCACGGCTTGAGGCGCGGCAGCTTCCACGCGTTTGAGCAAAATTTCCGGAGAGTATTGCGGCGGCGATGAAATGGGATGTTCAATGATGGTGGTGCTTCCGCCGGCTGCAGCGGCTTTGGTACCGGTGGAAAAAGTTTCACGATGGGCAGACCCAGGATAACGTATATGCACATGAGGGTCCACACCGCCGGGAATAAGATAGTGGCCTTTTCCGTCCACCACTTCTTTGGCTTCAATCATTTGATTTTCAGCCAAGATGGCGCAAATTTTCCCGTCTTTTACGGCAACACTGCCTTTTACTGTGTCGCGTGCCGTGGCAATATGTACATGAGTTATTAGTAAGTCCGCTGTCATGGGAATCCCGTCTCTTTTAAAAAATGTCAAATGGGTAAAAATAGTGCGCGCCGCATGTCCTATGTACGAACATACGGCGCGCAGAGTGATTATTGCTTACAGCCATGCCCTTCGGCATCGGCAGCTACGCGCCACACGCTGTCGTCAATGGTAAACTCTTCTTTATTCACAACGCTGAGCACGGCATCAAGGATTTTTTCATAGCCTGTGCAACGGCAAAGGTTGCCGTACAGAGCTTGTTTGATGTCGTCTTCGGTGGGGGTTGGATTTTCATCAAGCAAGGCCTTGGCAGCCATAATCATGCCAGGTGTGCAAAAACCGCATTGAATGGCACCCTTGGCAATGAAAGCCTTTTGTAAGGGATGCAAAGCTTCAATGGTGGAAAGACCTTGGGAAAGGCCCTCGATGGTTTCCACGTTATGCCCGTCGATTTCAGCGGCCATCACAAGGCAAGAAGTCACGGCTTTACCATCATAAATGACGGTGCATGTGCCACATTCGCCTTCTGCGCAGGAACACTTGGTGCCGGTGAGCCCAAGGCCTTCACGCAAAAATTGCATAAGTGTCCAATGGGTGGGCACTGTGGCACTCACTGATTTTCCGTTAAGGGTAAAGGTAATCTGTTTTTCCATGACAATGTTCCTATAATTTTTTTATCAAGGCTTCCAAGGCATCACGCACAAGGAAGTAAGCCGTTTTTGTACGGTATTCTTTGCTACCGCGCCAGTCGCTGATGGGGCGTACACCGGCTTCGCATGCTTGGGCGATGGCGTCAAGGTTTAGTTCGGCAGGCTTTTTACCATTCATGAGCTGTTCAGCTTGGCTGATGCGAATGACGGTGGGAGCCACAGCACCAAAGGCCACCTTGGCTTCTGCCACAACGCCGTTTTGCATTTCAAAGGCAAAAGCCATGTTCACCACAGCAATGTCGGCATTTTTTCTGGGTCCAAGCTTGGAGAAGCATTGTTCTTGCTTGGCTAAAGGAATGCATATGCAGGTGAGTAATTCATCTGCTTTGCGTACGCATTGACCGGGACCTGTGAAAAAGTCCGCCACGGCCACTTGGCGTGTGCCGCTGACACTTTGTAGGCAGAAGGTGGCGTTTAAGGCCATGAGTGCACATACGGAATCTGCCACGGGGGAAGCATTACAAATATTGCCGCCCACGGTGCCGCGATTACGAATGAGTGCGGAGCCCACTTGTAAGCAAGCATGGGCCAGAGCAGGGAAATGCTCTTTCACAAGGGCATTTTCTGCCACTTGCGCATGGGTTGTTAATGCCCCAATGCACAAGGCACCGTCTTTTTCTGTGATGCCGCGTAAAGCATCAAGCTTGGCAATGCTCACCATTTTTTCATAAGCCACAATGCCTTTGTTGTGACGCATGACAACGTCGGTACCGCCGGCAAGAACGGTGGCTTTGGAGCCCAGCTCTTGTAAGAGCGTGCAGGCTTCTTCTACTGTATTTGGGGTATAAAACTCTAGGGAATGCATACCAAACTCCATTATGCAAGAACGTTTAGTGCTTTAAGGATTTTTTCTGGCGAGCAGGGCAAATCACGAATGCGTACACCCACAGCGTCGTCAATGGCGTCGGCCACGGCGGCGGCAATGGGGTTGGTTACGCCTTCGCCAATGGCCTTGGCACCAAAGGGGCCGGAAGGTTCATAGATATTGGCTAAGAACTTTTCCACACGTGGCATGTCTTGCATGGTCAACATTTTATAGTCGGCAAAGTTTGCATTGAGCAAGTGGCCATTTTCTGGGTCAATGAGCGCGTCTTCCATGAGCGCAAAACCAAGGCCCATATGCATACCGCCTTCCATTTGTCCTTCCACGTTGAGCAGGTTGATGGGAGTACCGGTATCCACGCCACTGATGGCGCGAACCACGTCCACTTTGCCTGTGTGGGTGTCCACATCGGCTTCGATGAAGATAACCACGAAATGAGGAGGACAACAGTTGGGACGAACCGAAGCTTCTGCAGTGGCTGTGCCCCAACCGCTGAAGTGTGCGGTGGATACAATGTGTGCAATGGAAACGCAACGGCTAGGATCATTATGGAAATAAGCCTGATTGTTGCGAAGCTCAATGTCCTCTGTACCACAAGAAAGGAAACGTGCGGCCCATTCCAAAAGCTTCACGCGGATTTTCTTGGCGGCGGCATGCACAGCTTGACCGGAACCATACAAACCACGGCTGGCGTGGGTGGGACCGTCAAAAGGTGTGGTGTCGGTGTCGCCAAGGTTCACAATGACTTGGTCAAAGCTGATACCCAATGTTTCGGCCACAATGGCTTGGTGTGCAGAAAGCACGCCTGTGCCAAGGTCAGCACAAGAGTTCATGAGCTGAGCTGTGCCGTCTTCGTTCATCTTTAAGAAGCATGCGCTATGGTCGATGATATAGCGGTTGGGCTTTTCAGAACCGCAACCTGAGGTGTGGAAACCACGAGCAAAACCAATGCCGCGCTTAATCCATGGCTTATCAGGATACGGCGTACGGTTGATTTTTTTGCGTTCTTCCCAGCCAATTTTGGCTGCGCCCACGGCTAAAAGCTCCGGAGTGCCACAGCTTTGAATGCGTGCGCGCACATCTGGGCCTTGACCGTAGAATATATCGCCCACGCCAAGGTTGTTCTTCATGCGCAAGGCAATGGGATCGATGTTCAGCTCTTTGGCCGCTTCGTTCATGAAGCTTTCCACGGCCCAGTTGGCTTGGGGGTTACCCGCGCCGCGCATGGCAGACATGGGAGGCGTGTTGGTGTAAATGGAGCGACCCGTCATGCGCAAGCTTTCAGACTTGTACATGGACATGGAAAAGCCACAAGATAAAGAAAGCTTGGAGCTACCGGAGAAAGCATAGCCGCCGGTGTCGTCGGTGACGTCCACGTGGAAAGCCTTCATGGTACCGTCTTTCAAGAAGCCCACACGAAGCTTAAGAATCATGGGGTGACGTCCACAAGACATGAAGATTTCTTCGCGGCTCTTTTCGCAGCGCACAGGGCGACCGGTACGCATGGTGAGCAGGGCGGCGATGTTTTCAATGAAGCCAGTGTGGATGTGCGCACCAAAGGCACCGCCAAGGTACATTCTGTTGCAATTGATTTTGCTCACAGGCACGCCCAAGGAATGGGAAACGTTCATGCGCATGGCATGGATACCTTGGGATGTGGCCCACATATCAATACGTCCGTCCAAACGCTTCTTGGCTATGACGCAAGTGCGCTCAAGCATGGCAGGGTTTGGACGAGAAGTTTTGTAGGTACGCTCAATGATGGTGTCGGACTCTGCAAAGCATTTATCTGTATCACCAATGCTCACGTCCTTGGTTTCAAGGATATTGCTACCATTGAACTCCACAGGCTTATCACCACGACGAGCTTCATGGTGAATTTGCGGAGCATTTTCGGCAAGGGCTTGCTCTGGTGTCACAGCGCAAGGCAGAATTTCATATTCCACCTTGATTTTTTTCAAAGCTGCCAAGGCAATTTCTTCGCTTTCAGCGGCCACGGCGGCTATGCGGTCACCCACGTGACGAGCATGATTTTCTAAAATGTAGCTGTCATAGTACATGATTTCTGGCACGTGCAGAAATTGGTGCATGCTTAAAATTTTAGGACAATCGTCATGTGTGATAACATCAACAACGCCTTCCATGGCAAGAGCCTCGGAAACGTCTATGCTCTTCACAAGGGCATGGGCGTGGGGACTGCGCAGCACTTTACAATGCAACATATCGGGGAAGGTCATATCTCCGGTATATTGCATTTGCCCTGTTGCTTTGAGCAGGGCATCATGCTTGCTTTGGTTTTTCCCAACTATAAAGGTTTCTGGTGCGTATGTGGTCATAAAATTTCCTTTTATTATGCCTTCTTGTCTTTAAGCGCTTGTAAAATATCGCCCTTGGAAATGGGCAAATGTGTGAAACGTACGCCTGTGGCTTGGTACAAAGCGTTTACAATGGCACCAGGCACGGGTGCCACAGCCATTTCGCCCACACTCTTGGCACCAAAGGGGCCGGAAGGCTCATAAGCTTCCACAATGATGGAAGTGATGGGGGGCATGTCATTGGCACGAGGCACTTTGTAATCTTTGAAGGTGTCGTTCATGAGCTTGCCGCGGCTGTTGTAGATCATATCTTCCATGAAGGTTTGACCTATGCCTTGAGAGATACAACCTTCAATCTGACCTTCGATGAGGGCAGGGTTCACGGCGGTACCGGTGTCATGGGCGGCCACAAAGTGAAGAATCTTCACAGCGCCGGTGGCTTCGTCCACTTCAAGTTCGCAAAAGTCTGCACCAAAGGCCGGTGGGCAGTTGAGAGCAGAATACGAAGCGGTTTCGTCGATGAATTCTGGGTCTGGAGCTTGATAGAGGCCATAGTAAGCCACTTCAGCCAAAGGCATGATGCGCTCTTCATTTTCCACACGCACGAGCCAGCCTTCTTTAATATTCAAGTGACCGCGCTTTAAGCCAGTTTTTTCGCTACCAAAACGGATGAGCTTTTCTTTGGCTTTTTGCGCAGCAAGATACACGGCATTACCTGCCACATAGGTTTGACGCGATGCGTATGAACCCATGTCGAAGGAAGTCACGTCGGTATCGGCAGAGTAGCAGTAAATATCTTCATAACGCACGCCAAGGGTTTCGGCGCAAATCATGGAGTGCGCTGTATCGGAACCTTGACCCAAATCTGGGGAACCGATGAGCAAAATCACGGTGCCGTCTTCGTTGACCTTCACTTGTGCAGAGGAGAAGTCCGGTTCAGCTGAGGTGCCTGTCACGTGTAAGGAGCAAGAAAGACCGCGACCATAGAGCTTACCTGGGGTGGCGGAAGGCAGGGGCTTATCCCAACCAATGGCTTCCATGCCCTTGTCAAGGCATTCTTCTAAACCATTACTTTGCAAAATCCAAGGGGATTTCAAGGCCACGGGGTTGGCTTCACCCACGCGCACCACGTTCAAACGGCGGAATGCCACGGGATCCAAATTCAAAGCTTCGGCAATGCGATCCAAATGTGTTTCGCGGGCAAAGGCCATTTGTGGGTTACCATAACCACGGAAGGCACCGCCTTCTGCACGGTTGGTGAACACAATCTCAGCATTAAATTGCACATTGGGAATGCGATAAGGAAGCTTGGTGGCCATGGCCTTGGTCACATAGGGGCTGTGACCTGTGTACGCACCGGCATTGGATTGTACCTTCATTTGGTAAGCCACAATGGAGCCGTCATTTTTCACGCCGGTCTTAAGGCTAATGCGGGCTTCGTGACGGAAGGACACATAGGCCAAGTTTTCTTGACGTGTCATGATCATCTTCACGGGGCGCTTGATGAAACGAGTGATGGCAACCAAGAGAATTTCGTTGATGACCATTTGTCTTTCACCAAAGCCGCCGCCAAGGGTGGGCTTGATAACACGGATTTTGCTAATGGGAATATCTAAGGTTTCGGCGATATTTCTTCTGGTGTGGTAGGGCACCTGTGTGGTGGACCATACAGTGATACGACCGGAAGGATCTTCCTTAGCAATGGTGCAGCAAGGCTCCATGCAAACATGCTGTTGTGGGTGCATGAAATATGTGTCTTCAAAGATGTGATCAGCTTGCTTAAAGCCTTCTTCCACATCGCCTTTGCTCATTTCAGCATCGATGACGTTCTTTCTGGAGCCACCATGCACAAAGGGAGCATCGGGGGCAAGAGCGTCGTCGATTTCTGTGACAAAGGGAAGCTCTTCGTATTCAATGTTGAGCTTGAGCGCAGCAGCTTCGGCAATATCTTCATTTTCTGCCACTACCACGGCGGCAATTTCGCCTTCGTAATGCAGCTCTTGATCTAAAATGTATTTGTCAAAGAGGAATTCAGGATCCACACCCTTGGCCACACCGGGGATGGTTTCCTTGGGATAACCGGCGGTGCAGTAACGCTTTCTTGGTAAATCTTCCCATGTGACAACGCGAATAACGCCGGGCAGAGCTTCCACTTCTGCTTTGTTCATGGAAATGATTTTGGCATGGGCATAAGGACAACGCACAGCTTTGGCAATGGTCATGCCGGGGATGTGCATGTCGGTGGTGTATTCGGCGGCGCCGGTAACTTTATTGCGTGCGTCGCTTCTTTCTAAGGATTGTCCTAATACTTTGTAGGTGCTCATGATTAGTTCCCCTTCTTCATTTCTTGTGCTGCTGCCATGATGGCTTGTACAGGCTTCACATAACCAGTACAGCGGCAGATGTTACCAGAAATACAATCTTTTGCTTCTTCTTCGGTGGGATTGGGGTTGGCGTCAAGCATGGCTTTGGCGGCCATGATGAAACCGGGAGAACAATAACCGCATTGAATGGAAGCAAATTCCACAAACTTTTCTTGGAGGGGATGCAGAACACCGTTCACAGCCACGCCTTCGATGGTGGTAACATTTTTACCATGGGCGCGTACTGCGGGGTAGATGCAAGACTTTACAGCCTTTCCATCCACAATAACTGTGCAAGCGCCGCAATCGCCATCGTCACAGCCAATCTTGCCACCGGTTAAGCGAAATTCATCGCGCAAAAGGGAGGTTAATGTGGTGCCGGCGCTCACAAGGGCTTCTCTTTCTATGCCATTGATACAAAGTGTAATGGGGTATTTCATGTCTTATCCTTTTTAACGAACGCTTATGCTTTTTTATTCAGGGCTTGATCGTAGGCACGCATGATGGCGCGTTGTGCAAGCACCTTACTTACATCGTGGCGATAGGTGGCAGTACTGCGCACATTGTCAATGGGGGCAATGTCTGCGGGCAGTTTTTCCACGGCAGCGCTGACAGCTTCTTCTGTGAGCACAGCGCCTTGAAGGGCGGCTTCCACATTTTTAGCACGCATAACGGTAGGGCCCACAGCACCAAGGGCGAGGCAGATGTCGGTGACTTCTTGCTTTTCATTAACGGCCACATAGGCACCAGCATTGGCCACGGCAATATCCACGGAGTTTCTGGCAATTTTTTCAAAAGCAGTTCCATTGTTATTGGCAGCGCAACAAGCTGGCACAAGTATTTCTTTAATGAGCTCGCCTTGTTTGAGTACGGTTTGACGAGGGCCAGTGAAAAAGTCTTCACCCTTAACGCGACGTTCGCCTTCAGGGCTTACGAGCACAAGTTCTGCTTGGGTCACATATACGGTGGGGATGGCATCGCCAGAGGGCAAAGCAGAAGCAAGGTTGCCAGCAAAAGTGGCCACGTTGCGAATGGTTTTATCGGCAAGAACCTTGGCAGCGTCATAAAGAACGGTGCATTTTTCTTGCATAAGAGGGGAAGCTATGATGTCACTGAAGGTGGTGGCAGCGCCAATGGCGATGACAGAACCACGCTCTTCCATATAGCTTAAACCAATTTGGGTAACATCAATGAAGGCATCTGCTTGGCTGTTTTCGGCAAAAACATCGGTGGCACCGGCTAAGTAGAGGGCTTTGCCTTGAACTTTGGCAAAAGCCTCCACGGCTTCTTGTAATGTGGTGGGACAGATGAATTCTTGTGCTTTACTTTGTTTCACGGCTAAATCTCCTTACCGCAGGTGTGTATGGGCTCTACCATTACTCATGGAAGAATGTTTTAAAAAAAGAAGTGTGCGGCTGCAGCTACCACGGGAATGGCTATGGCTGTACGCAACACAAAAATAACTAATAAGTGCCATACGCGTACCATGAAGTGAGCTTCTACCATGGCAATGGCGGCTTCAGATACAGAGATAACTTGTACAGCAGACAAAGTGACGATGAAAAACGCTGCCATGGGTGCAATGCTAGGATCAGAAACGGCAATGGCTGGCAAGGTTACGTCGATGAAACCAATAAGTGTGGCGGCTCCAATTTTGGCAGCATCAGGAATACCCAAGAAATCGAGGATGGGTGCCATGGGCTGACCAATGATGGTGAACACAGGTGTGTAGTAGTAGGTAGCCATGGCTAATACCACGATACACATCAAAAAGCCCACGATTTTTTGTCCAAAGAAGATGGCGGAAATAAAGCTTTTACCAAAAGAAGGAAGGGTGAAATGTGCAGATTGCTTTACGGCAACGTCCACAGCATCCTTAAGGCGATTTGCGCGCTTAATAGGTTTTCTTTGTTCAGGAGTTTGAGTGCTACCGTCATTGTAGGTACCTGGAAGGGTGGCAATGGGAGGCAGGCGCATCATAATGGATGTAATAATAAAAACAGAAACGAAAATGGTGAGCACAATTTCAGCGAAATATTGAGATACGTTGCCAATGCCGGAAATAACGCCCATGTAACCTACGCTCATGACGCAGAAGTTGGTTACAACGCCATAGGCTTCTTTACGAGTATATCTACCATCAAGGTAGTGTTGGTCAGCGATGTACACACCCACAGCGGAGGAAGATACAAAAGCAGACATGGCGTCCACGGCTGAGTCGCCGGGGAGCTTAAATGCAGGGCGCATGATGGGTTCTAAAATAACGGCCATAAATTCCACGATGCCGGAATTTAAGATGATGGAAACAAGCCAGCCAGCCAAAGAAACCGTTAAGAAAATAACAGCAGAAAGATAGAGTGCTAAACCGCCCACTTCGGGGTCTAAAATAAAGGCTGGAGCTTGCTTGGTTAAAATCATAACGCTAAGCACAAGTCCTGCCACATAAAAAGAAATACGGAATGCGGTATCACCCTTATGGTGACGTTTGAAAAAAGGAATTTTCATCACTTTGCCAAGGAAAAGCGTCACCATGAGGGATGCGCTGATGCCTAAAGCAAGGTAGGGAAGCAAGTTGGCATTTTTTAAAGTGTCTTTAATAAAGGTTACTAGCATAACTAGCGGAACGCGGCCTTCACTTACAGGTACAAAGAAAATAAATAATCCTAAAAGACTTAATAATAGGAATTTGGGAATACTTCCTTGCGAAGCTTGATTAGTACAGTTTGGCTGTGGAATTGCTGTCATTGTGGACTCCGTTAACGTGTTAAATGATGAAATGCGTCTCGTCTTTTGTTGTTGCGAGCTGGCTCCTAATAGAGATTGAGTTTCACATCGTAAAATGATAGTTTCATTTTTGATATGTTTCTCCCTTACTAAGGTAATAAATATGTTTTGTCAAGAAGGTATGGAAAAATGGACCATAAAGTAGAAAAATTTATGTGTATTGGTGAGAAAATTTTCACTTACTTAGAAAATTTGAGCTTTTTTTCCTCTTCTGCTGAGGGGGTCACGCGTTTGCCCTTCACCAAGGAACATAAAGCGGCTTCTTTATATATACAGCAACTCATGGAAGAAGCCGGATTGCAGGTGGAAATGGACGCCATTGGTAATGTTGTTGGCCGTTATATGTATGATATTAAAGCTAAAAATATTGTTATGGGTTCGCATCAAGACACAGTGAAAAACGGCGGAAAATATGATGGTGCCTTGGGTATTATTTTAGCTATTTTTTGTGTGGGTGAACTTATTGGCCAAAAGCAGCTTTCTTGCAACGTGACGGTGGTGGCTTTTGCCGATGAAGAGGGAGTTCGTTTTCATACGGATTACCTTGGTAGCAGAGCCTTCAATGGACGTTGCGAGCCTTCCTTGTGGTTAAGTCAAGATGAAGATGGCATAAGCCTTGAGCAAGCTTTGCAGGCATATGGTCTAGATCTAGAGCAAGCCAAGCATATGCAAGCCAAGCCCATGGATGCTTATGTGGAGGTGCACATAGAGCAAGGTCCTGTGCTTGATAAGGCGCAATTGCCCGTGGGCATAGTGACGTCCATACAAAGTTTGGGCTTATATGAAGTAAGTATCGAAGGCATGGCAGGCCATGCCGGTACCGTTCCCATGGCTTTGCGCCAAGACCCCATGCTCACGGCAAGCCAAGCCATGGTAAAACTTTTGCAAGACGTGCGCGCCGAAGAAGATGTGGTGGCCACGGTGGGGTATATACATGCTCAACCAGGGGCGTCCAATGTCATTGCTCAAAGGGTGATTTTTTCAGTGGATATTCGAAGTCCGCATGAAGAAAAAATACGCCGCATCATGGAAAAATTTAAGAGTGACCTTGCAAGCTTTTGTGCAGAAAACAGCACCACTTTTACCCTAGTGCAAAAGCATCTTGTGCCGTCTACCCCTTGTGATGAGAATTTGCAAAAACAGTGGGAAAAAGCCATGGAGCGTGCGAATGTGCCCGTGACATATTTAGCCAGCGGGGCTGGGCATGATGCGCAAGAGATGGCGCATATGTGTCCTGTCTCCATGCTTTTTGTACGCTGTAAAGATGGCATTAGTCATAATCCGCGCGAAAGTGTATGCCCTCAAGATTTACATATAGCTGCCAAGGTTACCATGGAATTTCTCCGCAATTTTACGACACTATCTAGCTAAAATAATGCGCATATGGAATAAGAGAGAGGGAGGAAACTGTGAATAAACAAGTTCTTTTGGGCGCGCTATGCGCCTTAACGGCCACCGTTTTTTGGGCTGGATCGCTCATTGTGGCGCGCATTGCCGTGGGGGAAATTTCTCCTTTAACCTTGGGAGCCACGCGAGCTTTACTGGCTTTACTTTTATTATGTTTTGTTCTAGTGCCTCAAGCGCGCCGAGAGTGGGCTGCAACCAAGGCTTTTTTACCGCACATGACCTTGGGAGCATTGGTGGGCGTGGCGGCATTTGCACCGCTGAGTTATTTTGCCGCACAAAGCACTTCGGCACTGAACCTTTCTCTTATCTCCGTGACTACCCCCGTATTCATTGTGATTTTAGATGCCTTGCGTGGCGAAAAACATTCCTTACATCGCTGGGGAGGATGCGGTTTAGCCTTACTCGGTGCCTTATACTTGGTCAGCGGCGGACAACTTGAGAGTTTGTGGCAGTTGCAATTTACCAAGGGGGATATCATCATGGTATGTGCCACCTTGGGCTTTGCCGTGTATAGTATTGTCATTAAAAATCCCCCCAAGGGGCTTTCCAGCGGTACTATTATGCTATGGATGACCTTTCTCGCCACCATAATGCTTATTCCCAGTGCCGTGTGGGAAGTGCAGCAAAGCTATGCCGTGTTTCACTGGAATGCCACCGTGGTCTTTTGTATTGTTTTTTCTGCAGTGTGTAGCTCCATAATCCCTTGGTGGGCGTGGAATGTGGCTTTAAGCAAGGCCGGCGCGTCCGTATGCGCTAGTATTTACTTTACCTTACCCTTATGGGCAGGCTTGCAGGCCTATATGGTGTTGGGGGAAGGCATGAGCCTTGTGCACGCGGTGAGCGGCGCGCTTATCATTGGCGGTATTATTTGGAGTAATAGCGGCGTTAAAAAGAAATAATTTTTTGAGTATTATTAACGTACTATTCGTGATGCTAGAATATGCTGGGAGAAAACCTTTTTTCCGTAAATTTATGTCTTGAATTTTTCTGAATAGCTTTTGCGGCAAAATTTTACTTTCAAAGATAATGCACTGTCGCCATTAAAGTTTTTGGGAAAGGCCTACCCAAAGGGCGCGAAGCGTTCCCGTTAGCGAGTCTACGAGCTTTACGGGAATAGAGTGTGAAACGGGTCTGGGGGAAAACCTTTTCTTCAGAAAAGGTTTTCCCCCAGAAAATATGATTAACGCCTTGTTACGTTAATCGTGGCAACAGCCGACTAAAAGCATCACACATGACACCTTTGGCGGCAAAGCCTTTATATACGCGGCCCGTGGTATTCTTAATATGCTCCGAAAGGAGAAGACCGGCTTGCAAAATATTCTCTTCTGTAAGTTCTTTTCCTTGCAAAAAATCCTCTGCCGCCGCCAAATGCACAGCCTTGGGGGCAATGGCGCCCACATATATATGCGCTTGTTCCACCACTTTACCAGACATGGTGCATCCCAGTGCTATGCCAAAGCGAGAAATGGTCACTTTTTTACGTGAGCCCATCTTATAAAAGGCTGACACAAAATTGGGTTTGGGCATGCTGAAGGCGGTGATGAGTTCATTGTGTGCCAAGCAGGTTTTTCTGGAAGACTGCATGATGTCTTTCACGGGCAGTTGGCGTGTGCCTTGTGGCCCCATAATATGGGCCGTGGCTTTGAACATGCACAGCACAGGCAGTAAGTCTGCCGCCGGAGAGGCATTGGCTATATTCCCCCCAATGGTGGCTTTGTTGGCAATTTGCCAAGAGCCCACATCGGCGGCGGCATCAACCACTGCCGGTAAGTATTGCTGCACGATGGGGTTTTTTTCTAAAGCGCGCATGGTGGTGTAGGCACCCAATTGGATATGCGTATCTGTTTGGCTAACGCCTTGTAATTCAGGAATATGACCAAAATAGCAGAGCTGGTCGGGATGCACATCCTTATGTAAATTGATGATAAGGTCTGTACCGCCTGCTAAAATCTTACTTTGTTCTGTCATGTTTGCAAGAATTTGCGGTACCTCTTGCAAGGTGCTGGGACGAAAAGAGTGCATATTACTTTCCTCCCTTGTTAAGGTCTTGATAGTCCTTGGCGGTTTTATCCACGGCGGAAAGTATTTGCGTATAGCCGGAACAGCGGCAGATATTTCCCGAAAGGGCCGTGCGAATTTCTTCTTGGCTGGGATCGGGATTTTCACGCAAAAGAGCCTCGGCAGTCATGATCATACCCGATGTGCAAAAGCCGCACTGTATGGCTATTTCATCCACAAAGTTTTGCTGAATGGTGGAAAGTTGCCCTAGATGCGCCTTGGGTGAAAGGCCTTCAATGGTAAGTATGTTTGCTTGTTCCATTTGGCAGGCCAGCACAAGACAGGCATGTACGGCTTCACCATTCATGATGACGGTGCACGCGCCGCACTCGCCTTCGCCGCAACCTTCCTTGGTGCCTGTGAGTAAAAAATCATCGCGTAGAATATCAATGAGGCGTTTGGAATCAGGGACGTCTAGGCTAACAGCCTGGTTATTTAAGGTGAAATGAAGTTGCATTAGACTCTCCCTAAAGTAATCAAATGTTGGGCAAGGGTATCGGGAATGAGGGGAATGGTGCCAAGCTCGGTATCCAAGGCGTCATTGATGGCGCTTAAAAAGGCCGACGCCGCAGGCACGATGGCCGCTTCGCCAATGGATTTAGCATTGTACGGCCCATGAGATGTACCCACCTCTATAAGTTCCACCTGCACATTGGGGGCTTCAAAGGCATTGACCACATGATAGTCTTTCAAGCTGCCCTTGGGGATGCCTTGCGAATTCATGCCCACATGTTCGTAGAGCACGGCGCCCATGGCCATGGTGACGGCTCCTTGTATTTGTGCCACGCACATCTCTCTATTGATGGCTTGACCCACATCGTGCACGGCCACATAATCCAGCACCTTGGCAAAGCAGGTGTAGGTGTCCACTTCTAAAAGGGCAAAATGAGCACCGCCCACCAAATCATTGGTGGTGGGAATGTGCTCATGGCTGTAAAAGGGATGACATTTAAGCACTTGTTGGCACTGTTCCACCAATTGCGTGAAGGTGAAGTTCAGGTTCGGTTGTGTTTTGGAGAAAATGGTTTTTCCCTCCATGTCCACATCTTCCACAGGAACTTTGGTTAAGGTGGAAAAATGCTCCTTCATGCGTTGGCGTAAGCCCATGGCTGCTTCATAGGCGGCTCTTCCCAGCACATACATGGTGCGGCTGGAAAAACACCCAATGTCAAAGGGAGTCACGGCGGTATCACCTTCGCCCATGTGCACGTCTTTGAGTTCTAGACCCATGGCTTCAGCCACAACCATGGAAAAAGCCGTCACCGTGCCACAACCATGATCGTGCAAGGTGATATTACAGCTCACAGAACCGCTTTCGTTTAAGGTAATATCCACGCGCCCAAAGTCTGTTTTCACAGGGTAAAATCCGGAAACGTGTCCGCCTAGAGCCACGCCCAGGCCGCGTTTAAAGCGTGTGTTCTTGGCGTTGAAGTCTGTCACCTCTTTTTGACGTGCATCCCACTGGAAGAGCTCTTTGCCCTTTTGTAAAGCTTTTTTGGCTTGCAAGTTCCCCACGCTCATGCCTTTAACATCAATATCATGGGCATTGTGGGTGTTGCAAAGACGTATATCCACGCGATCCATGCCGAGGCGTTTGGCGGCAAGGTCAAGGTTGTACTCTATGATGAGCGCAGCCTCAGGGCTTGTCCAACCGCGAAAGGCACCGCTCACGCTGGTATTGGTGATGACGGCTCGGCCCACATAATGTATGTGCTGACATTGATATAACTTGGTGAATTTAGTGCCCAAGGTGTTGGCATAGTTTACGGAATTGCCCACATATGCGCCGGCATCCAAAGAAGCATCGCAAAAGATATTGGCTATGCGTCCATCGGGCTTGTAGTCAATATGCATGGTGGCGTCGATGGGGGAGCGACAAATGGTGGAGATGATGCATTGTTCGCGAGTGTAGACAAGCTTTACGGGGTGTCCCACCGCACGTGAGGCTAAAGCCGCCGCCGGCTCCAATATCCATTCTTGTTTTCCGCCAAAGGAGCCGCCCATGGTGGTTTTCACCACGCGTACAGAGGCAAAATCCATATCAAACATCTGCGCCATGAGGGTGCGAATGCCAAAAACAGCCTGACTTGGAGAATATACGGTGAGGCTGCCTTTCAAAGGATCATAATGGGCCACACAAGCGTGGGGCTCCATGCAAATATGATTGATGCGGCCAAGCTTGCTTTGGCTGGTGACGGTGATGAGATCTTCATCTTGGCACTTGCTACCGGCTTCGAAGGGAAGTGCTGGATAAACGGCACCTTGCTCATGCACATCGTTGATAATGCCAGTGAGGCTATCTTGTATGCTGAGGGAGTGGGGGTATTGTTCGTACTCCACTTCAATGAGATCCACAGCGCGGCGTGCAATATCTGCTGTTTTAGCCACAACGCCGGCTATGCGATCGCCCACAAAGCGAACATGTTCGTTGAATACACGCTCGTTTTGTACAAGGCTTTGGCCCAGCTGGGTTTGGTAACGATTGTAAGTGTTATGCTCGGCGTTGAAGCAGTGCAAAACTTCTACCACGCCTTCCAGAGCCAAAGCTTTGGAGCAATCAAGGTGTTTTACTCTGCCGTGGGCAATGGGGCTAAAGAGTATTGCCATGTGTAGCATGCGAGGTAAAACCATGTCGCCTGCATAGCATGCTGAACCTGCGGCTTTGGACGGGGCATCGTGAATGGGATAAGAGTGACCGATGTGGCGCACGCTCCCTCCTTTATTTTTGCCTTACCATAAGCAGCGATGAACTACTTTATGGTAAGGCATTCTGGTGTAAGTTATGTAAAATCCGTTTACATGCCAAAATAGGAAATATGCCCTGTTTTGGCATTTTCTGCACTGGCTGTGATGCGAACTTATTTTGCCACATCCTTGCTTGGGCAGATCATTAAAGCTTAGAAAATAATATGCGTTGCCGCGGCCACAAGGGGAATGGCAATGGCTGTTCTCACTAGGAAGATGAGAATAAGCTTAAAGGGTGAAAGGGGAATCTTACTACCAAGAATGGCCGTGCCGCACTCGGTGAAGAAGATAATCTGCACAATGGATAAGAGCACAATGAAGAAATACGCCTCTTGAGCAATACCTGAGCCTACCAATAATAAGGTGGGTAGGGTGACTTCCACAATGCCGATGAGCACAGAAGGTGCAATGATTTCTGCATTGGGTATGCCTAAGAATTTTAAAATTGGTTCAAAAGGTACACCTAAGTATTTAAATACACTAGTGTAGTATACAAGAGTTAATACAGTGGTGGCAATGGCCACAAGCACGCAAATGGTTTGATGGGCAAATTTAAAGCTGGTGAAAACATTGTCACAAAAATCTTTGACGGTAAAGTTTTTACCGCGCTTAACGCCTTCGCTTACAGCGTGGCTAAAACGTTCATTGAAGGCCATTTTTTCAGGAAGATATGCAGCTTCACTTCCATCAATACATTTGTCAGAAATAAGGGAAATGGGGGGAATGCGTACCATGATGGCACCCATGATGAATACAATGATGAAGGATGCGATGATGAAGGTGTCGTACATGGCAGTGAGACCAGCAAGGCTTGCCAAAACGCCTATATAGCCAAGGCTGATAACACTGAAGTTGGTAACCACAGCACAAGCTTGTCTTTGGGTGTAGGCTTTTTTCTCATAATAAAGACTCGTAAAGTATACACCCACGGCTGCCGAAGCCACAAAGGAGGAAAGCATGTCCACGGCGGCGCGACCTGGGAGTTTAAAGACAGGGCGCATGATGGGTTCTGTGAGTGTGGATAAAAATTCCACAATGCCGGACCGAATGATAAAAGAAACCAAACTGCCCGCAATGAAAATGGTTAAAAAGACTATGCCTGCCATTTTTAACACATTCCCGCCGATTTTAGGGTGTTGAATGAAGGCCAAATCTGCGCCGACCAAAACGAGCAGGGCAATGATGGAGCTTATGGCGAAAAGACAGCGACGAACCATGCCTATGCCTTCAAAATATTTTTGCGCAAAAGCATTTTTGGTGAGACAGCTTATGAGCAAGAAAACAGTGAGCGCAATGATAAGAGTGCCGGAAAAACCTTCTATGCCGGCCCCTATGAGGCCACGTACATAACCGATGATGAGTACAAGAGGAATCTTTCCCTCATAGACAGGAATAAAGAAAACCAAAACCCCAATGAAGCTTAAAATCAAAAACTTCAAAAAATGATTGTTTGAGGTTGGAGCAGGTGCGGGAGAATGACTCATGGTTGTACCCTTTTCTGTTAAATCGTTAATGAAATATACACAATGTGCATACGCACCAAATGTACTTTAAGAGGGCATCAAGCGTTGGTCAAAAAATTTTGGTACGCTGGGTACATTTTTTGATTCTTTTTTTGCGACCTCATGAAGTTGCATTTTTTCAGCATTTATATGAGAAAACCATCGTGCCCATGGGTTTCATTGGTTGAAACTTATGGTTCACGTATTGAAAATACATTGTATACAAAAATATGTCTAGGCCCAGTTGGTATTTTCTTGTTAAATCCATTTTTCACATGGCTTTAAACGTGGTAACACCATAAAATATATATGGTATGTCTAAATTTTTCGTATGTTTTGTTTTCAAAAAAGTAAAATGAATTATGAGAAAAATACTTTTCTGTAGATTTAAGCTTGCTTTTACTTTCCCATGAATTTGCATTACAGTGTCTTGTAGTGAGAATTTGCAAGAACCATGTCAGCGGTTTTTGCATGAAAAATTTGCATGGATATTTTACTAGATCTGCCTTGTATCCATGAAGGGTGTCAGGTTTTGTGCCTTTGTACCTTACAAGAGTGAGACAAGGATGGAGAGAAGATTCGACATGAGCTCCACAGTAAGCGGGATAATTTTGGCAAGTGGCGCTTCAAAGCGCATGGGCTGTAATAAATTGGCTCTTAAGATTCATAATAAGCCCATGTTGCAACATGTGATTGATGCAGCTTTGGCCTCTTGTTTGCGAGAGGTTATTGTGATTTTTCCTGAGACAGAGCGAGCTTCATCTTCTTCTCATGCGTCGTATATTTCTGATTTGAATTTACATGGGTGTATTGTTTTATATAACCCTTTGCACGAGTTAGGCCAGTCAGAGTCGCTCAAAGTGGGTATACAGCATGTGGTGATGCATGCTTCTCCTGCGCTGAATGGGACCATGGTGCTTCTTGGTGATCAGCCTTTTGTGACGCCAAGTATAATTGATACTTTGGTAGAGCAGTCGCGCATGGCGCCCACATCTTGGGTGATTCCTCAGCGCGCCAGCGATGGACAAAAGGGAAATCCTGTGATTATTCCTTCGGTGGAATTCATGCGGGTGTTGGAATTGTATGGGGATACCGGTGCGCGCCCCCTGTTGCAAAACACCTTGTTTGAAAAATGTTTTGTTACCATGGATGAGGACGCTCCTTTTGTGGACATTGATACACCTGAAATGTACGCCAAGTACGTTAGGGAAGAATGAGAATGCGAGATGTAACTTTGCCTTTAATTGTGCTTCGTGGCGCAGGAGATTTGGCCAGCGGTGTGGCTTTGCGTTTGTACCGTGCAGGGCTGACAAGAATTGTTTTTTTAGAAACCCCAAGCCCTTTAGCTGTACGAAGGACAGTGTCTTTTTCTGAGGCTGTGTATGGCGGCAGTAGCACAGTGGAAGGAATCCATGCAGAGCTTGTGACTGAAATATCTCAGCTACAAGCCGTATGGGATAAGGGCGCTCTTCCTCTTATGGTGGATCCAGAGGGAGCCTGCCTTGCACAGCTACACGCCGATGTTTTGGTGGACGCCATTTTGGCCAAGAAAAATTTAGGCACACATAAAGGCATGGCTCGTCTTGTCATAGGGCTTGGGCCGGGCTTTACAGCAGGCTCAGATGCCGCGGCTCATGTGCATGCCGTGGTGGAAACCATGCGCGGCCATTATTTGGGTAGAGTCATACGCGAAGGTACAGCCATACCCAATACCGGTGCACCTGCACCTGTGAAGGGCTTTAGTGTGGAGCGTGTTCACTGGGCCCATGAGGATGGTATCTTTACCACGCAATGCAATATTGGTGAGGTGATACAAGAAGGCGATGAGCTTGGGCAAGTCAATGGAAAGCCTTTCCATGCTAATTTTACCGGCGTCATTCGCGGTCTTTTACGTGATAAAACTCCTGTGAAATACCGTACCAAATTGGGTGATGTGGATCCTCGCTGTGATATTGAATATTGCGATGAGGTTTCCGATAAGGGATTATCCATTGGCGGTGGAGTTTTGGAAGCCATTATGCATTTTATGGTACAGCAAAACCGTAAAGAAGCTTAGTTTTTATGTCGCATCATGCTGACATACAAAAACTTTTCCCTTCTTTGTTAGATGGCTGTATGCTCATTGCTGTGGTGGGCGCAGGGGGGAAAACCTCCCTCATTGGCGCCATGGCACAAGCCTATGCCAGCATGGGAAAGCGTGTCATTGTGGCGACTTCCACAAAGACATTTGTGGACGACACTATCCCCCTTGTGTTGGAAAGCCAATGTTCTGATGTTCATGTTGCCTTAGGAAAAACCTTAGAGCAACACCCAGTGGTGGCGGTGGGAGCATGTATAGATGTTAAAAACTCAAAACTTGTGGGCTTAGCCACGGAGCACATTGACGCCATGAAGTCATGGGCCAATGCCGGCTTTGCCGATGTTATTTTGTGTGAAGCGGATGGAGCGGCACGTAAGGCGTTGAAAGCTCCGGCTTTGCATGAACCAGTTATTCCAAAAAGTGCTGATGTATGCTTTGGCATTATGGGCTTTGATGTTGTAGAAAGAGCTCTTACGGAAGAACTCGTGCATAGGGCGGAAATCTTTTCGCAGCTTGTGCAAGTTCCCATGGGGGCGAAGATTCAGCTGAGTCACTTGCTCTGCTTGGCCCATCACGAAAGAGGTCTTTTTAAGAATTGTCCAACATCGTGTGCGCGCATTGTTGTACTTAATAAAATAGATTGCCTCACTGAAAAATCTTCCCTGACGCGATTGCAGGAAGAAATTTTGCAAGCACAAAGCCCATATTCTTGGTGGGTAGGAAGTGTGCAGATGGGAAATATGATTTCTTTGTGAGCAGGGCAGTCATATCATACTTTTTTTGAAGGCTTTAGTTGCGTCATGCGGGTTTCGCCATGCTGAGCGCAACTAAAGCCCTTATTTTTAGAAGCTGTACATCATAAGAAGAGCAGCTTTCCAGCCATTTTGTCCATCAATGGTGGCGCCAGCGGTATTATTGTTCCACTCATCAGTGTCAATGCCGTTGAAGATGTAGCCCAGTTCCACCACGGCTTGGAGGTTTTCATAAATTTGATAGGTGCTATCAAAGTTGATTTCCACCAAGGAGTCGTTGTGGGTAAGATACATGCCGCCTTCTTCACGCCAGCCTTTGGGATTGCCAATGTGCTTAATCATATCAGTGCTGTTTGTGCCGCCCCAATAGGTGATACGCAAGGTGTGGCTTAGGTCTTCCACAAAGGACATGTCACGAACTTGCACACCAAGGCCCCAAGTGCCGCCATAAGAGAGCATGAGGCCTGAGCCATCAGATAAGGAATATCCATTGGGCCCATCTTGTATGAAGCTTGTGAAATTGGAAGATGCAGCAATGGAAGGCATGCGTTCGGAGCCATCTTTGGCGTTGCCATCATCACCAGAACCGTACCAAGCAAAGACGCCGGGGGTACCCCAGTCCATGGCGTATTCGGCCAAGGCCTTAATGACAAATCCTTGGCGATACGCATCGGCTTTAACGCCTGTGGAGGTGGTATAGTCGTTGAAACCATGTGCAGAGCCATAGTTTAGATCCAGTTCAAAATTCCAATTATCCATGGCATAGGTCATGGGTAAGCCAGCATACCATAAGGTTGCATAGGCATGCTCATTGCTTGCGCCGCCACCGAAGCCCACAGGCATCACATCTGCACCAAATTCGAAATCTTGATCACCGTTAGGGCCGGAATGGACTGCATTACGTCCAATAACGCCATAAGCAATCCATGGATTGATGGTGAAATTGTCATAAGCTACAGGCAAACTCAACAAGAACATATCCATGTTATCAAGATAGTTTGTGCTATCACCGTTACCATCATTGCCGTAATTATCGTTGTAGGGGCGTAACCAAGCAGCGGTCACACTCATGTTTTCATTGAAAGTGTAATTGGCAACAATGGCGGCCACTTGATCATCTAAAACAGCAGCGCCACCGGCCACATTGGGAAGGGCTAAGGCTTGTAAGCCCATACGGAATTGTAATTCGGTATTGGGTACAAACCAGTCAATATAGGCTTGGCGCACAGTAACAATCTTTCCATCGGTGCCAAGGGCACCACCTTCAGCAGATTGTCCCCAAACGGTTTCGCCCATTTCAAATTGTACGGTACCGGATAGGCTTTCAGAAGCAATGGCTTCTATTTGCAAGCGTAAGCGTTGCTCAGCTTTAAACCTGTCTGACCCGCTACTGTCTTTTATTAATGAGGAATCAGAAACACCAAAACCAAAGAACCATTCGCCAGATGCTTTGAAATCAATGGCTTTGGCTTCAAAGGCGCATGTGGTGATAAGACCTGCAGCTAGAATAAGAGTCATAAGTTTTTTTTTCATGATATGTCCTCAATGTGAAAAGGTTGATTGTTACGTAAATAGTTGTTTTTTTATAGGATATCATCTATTGGTGTCTATTTGCATCTGTTTTCTTTTTGGGAATGAGTCATGGAGAAAGGGAAGTAATACTAGTAAGCGTAAGGAAAATGAATTCTAAAGTCAATATAAAGATTAAAACTTTATGCAGTAATATTTTATGAAATTTTAACAGTTTAGTTTTAATTAACAGAAGCAATGTTTATTTGGGTTTTAAAAAAAGAAGTTTTTTATTGACATTGAAGTTCATTTTCTTTAAATCCATTTAAGCGCGCTTCAAAAACATTTTTAAGAAAGGACAAGGCATGAAAACATTAATTGTATATGGCTCTACCACTGGAAATACGGAATTTGTTGCAACAACATGTGAAAAAATCTTAAGTGATGCTGGGCATAGCGTTACTGTGCAAGATGCTGGTAAAGTGACTGCAGACGGTTTGTGCGCAGATTATGATCTTGTGTTGTTTGGTTGCTCCACTTGGGGTGATGAAGAAATTGAATTACAAGATGACTTTATTGATCTTTTTGATAATTTTGATGCCATTGGTGCCAGTGGTAAAAAAACAGCAGTATTTGGTACCGGTGACAGCTCCTATACATATTTTTGCGGCGCTGTGGATGCCATTGAAGAAAAACTCAATGCATTAGGAGCTTCCGTGCTGGATACATTGAAGATTGATGGAGACCCACAATCTGAAAAAGGCTCCATAGAAGATTTTGTAAAGACAGTTTTAAATAATTGCTAAAGTAGCCTAAATCCTCTCGGCCTTACGAGACCCCTTAGCGCATGTATTCCTTCTTGTGGCTTGCTAAGGGGTCTTTGTTTTGTGTATTTTATGTGTATGAATTCATATAATACACATCACATGTGCTGCTTTTGGTTTCCTTCCTGTATACATACGCATTTTCTTGACCATAAAGGTTTGTCATTATGCTAGCAAGTTGTGCGCATAATAGCCCTTTAGAAAAGCTGCTTTAGAGAGCGTGGCTGTAAAAAAGAAAGCCCCCACAATGTCAAGTTTGTGAGGGCTTAGGGAAAAGCAAGGTGAAGACTAGCTGTGTATGAGCAGATTAGATTTTATTAAAATGGTAATGTCCTGACTATTGGTGTAGGCTTGGTAGCCAACTACATTGGAGTGTAGTGTGTCTGTCCATGTGCCACCTTCTCCTTGCTTTAATTCCATACCATCTTTAACGAGGTTAAGGTTTGTGAGAACCTGGTTAAAGATGGTGCCGCTGATATTATCTACAAGAACTATAAGCTCTGCTGTGTTGACGTTTTCAAAAGTGCCTTGTTCTAGAAGGTTTTTCACTTGAGGCAGGCTGTCAACACCTGCTAGTAAAATATCTATACTTTATTCACCCTCCATGGCAAGCACATTTTTAATAATAATATCCGTAAAGTAAATTCTATTGACAGTGTTACTTTCATTTTTTTGTGCAATATGGGCAAAATTGTTTTCAAAAAATTGATTGTAAGGGGTATTTGTCTGCAAAAATACACTTTCTCCATAATGTTCAAATGACGGAAAAATTTCTCCATGGAGTTCAAAGGTCGGTGGAAAAAAAATGTACAGAGCTTTCTTCATGAAACATATCACAGACAGTACTGTCATTCATTTTTGTAAGAACGAAGTCGAAAATGTTTTCTGGCATGGAGTCAAGGGTATACGTTTGATAAAAATCTGTCATTACTATGCCGGACAGTTGTACTTCATGGTCAAAGGTAAGCACTAAATCTTGTTCGTGACGTTCTATCTGAGCTTCATTGGGGTCAAAATTCAAGGCAAAAGTATCGTCTTTTTTAGGTTCTATAAAGACAACTTCTCCCGAGGTGGGTTTGTGTAATACTATATAAGCCATAATGAAATCCTCTTTTCACACACTTAGGAGTAGAAAACATATTTCACAAAACTGGAGCGTACAC
The DNA here is from genome assembly GCA_964370835.1 of uncultured Desulfovibrionaceae bacterium. Classification (GTDB taxonomy): domain Bacteria; phylum Desulfobacterota; class Desulfovibrionia; order Desulfovibrionales; family Desulfovibrionaceae; genus CAYJAD01. The sequence goes on along the minus strand of CAYJLO010000017.1, from coordinate 16,296 downwards.
GCATATGCATATAGACTACTTAAGGCTGCTGATAGAGAATCAAGAAGCAAAATTCGCGAACTGAGGAGCTACAACAGAGGAGATGCCCGTAGTAGGCTATACTGGGTACAAATAAACTAAACATAGTGTAGAATCTGTCAAGTTACTTATGCGAAGAATATTGTACGTTTTGCACTTGTGCATGTAAAAATGGGGGTTTGAAAGAGCTTTTGCTTTCAAAGAAAAAAATCTACAACAGGTTTTTTTGTATTATTCATTCACGCCATCTCCTTTGCTGGATTGAAAAACTTGGTATTGAGCTATGATTTCTTGTTTGTTCATATTTTTGTATTTAATAATTTCTGAGTGCCATTGATTTTGTGTGGCTTGATTGAATCGTTGAGTAAAGTTTTCGCTGTGCTTTAGGGAATGTATGCTGTAGAGGCGGCGCACCATAAGAGCTATGGCAAAAGGGGATATTTCGCGCGGACAACGTATGGCGCACATGCCACAGAGTATGCACTCCATGGAAAGTTTACGTACTTTTTCAAAGTCATTTTTTCGAAGGGCTGTGATATAGCCTAGAACTTTAAGATTCATGGGGCAAGATTTGGTGCAAGTGTTACAGAGGATGCATTGCGATAATTGTGGATATAGGCTTTCAATAAATTGAAGAGAGCATGGACTTGCGTGGGCATGATAAATGCCATGTTGTCCTTGATGGTAGGGGAGAAAGAGAAAGGTCATGTGGTCTTGCGTGAGGGTTTGACAGGCTAATCCCACGTGCCAGTGTGTTTGTGTTCCTACGCGATATAGTACGGCGCAAGCTCCACAGACAGCGCCACGACAGCCACAACCGCGTGTAAGTTGAAATCCGACATATTCCATGCTGGTCATGATGGTAAATCCTGCAGGAACAGTATAAGCGTTGCCCATAACATAGAGCGTATGTGTATTTTGTTGTAATGTTTCCATATTAGTGCTCATGGGTGCGTGGAGAGTTTGGTAGGACGAAAGCTTTTTCAAAACGGTAATCGGGCAAAATTAGAGGGGCTCTTTGTGTATTGTGCGTGGATAGCTTGGTTAAGGTTTGTTCGTATACATAAACATGGTCAAGGTTATGCGTAGTGGGGTGGGGTCTTTCTTGTGCGTGCGTAGCGGCCTGTTTGGCTGCTTCATGCCCAAAGACGAAGATATCTAGGAGAGCATTACCGCCGAGGCGATTTTTTCCATGTATGCCACCGGCAACTTCACCCGCCGCGTAGAGATAAGGCACCGAGGTTTGTGCTTGCGGAGTGATGGCAAGTCCCCCGTTTTGATAATGTTGCGTGGGATAAACTAAAATCGGCTCATTGGCAGGGTCTATACCACAGGTTAAAAAGCGCTTGTGAATATTGGCAAACCTTCTGGCAAATGTGCCTTGTCCGTGTTGTAAATCTATGAGTGGTGTGTCTAGCCATACACCGCGGTTTCCCGTGGGGGTAAGGACGTGCTGCTCTTTTCCAAAGCTTTCCTGAATGATGGCAGCGGCTAACGTGTCACGAGTTTCGAGATTTCCTATGAACATGTCCCCGTGGGAGTTGAGTAATTGGGCGCCTTGTGCGCGCACAGCTTCGGAAATAAGCAAGCCCAGTAAGTGATTGGGCCATGCTGTACCTGTAGGATGGTACTGTACAGAGTCCATATGAATAATTTTAGCGCCGGCCCTATAGCCTAAAACCAAGCCATCAGCAGTGGCACCATAAAAATTAGAAGTGGGGAATCCCAGAGGATGTAAACGCCCCATGCCGCCGCTGGCCATGATAACTGCTTTGGCATGCACCACGTAATATTGTTTGGTGTCGAGATTTTGTAAAATAGCTCCGGAACAATTGCCATGATCGTCCAGTAAAAGCTCCACAGCCGGACAAAACTCCAGTGTATGTAGTCCACAATTACGTGCTTCATCGGCAAGAATACGTGTTATTTCTAAGCCTGTGATGTCTTGAATGGAGTGAGAGCGAGTGCGTGAGTGTCCTCCGGGGCGATGGGTGAAAAATTCTCCGTCTTTGCGTCTGTCAAAATGTACTCCTAGAGAAGCAAGCCAATGAATGATGATGGGCCCTTGGCTGACCATGGTTTCCACTAGGTCTGGGTCATTGCAAAAGCGTCCGCCCACCATGGTATCTACAAAATGGATGGCAGGATTGTCATTACTGGCTGTGGCGGCGGAAAGGCCCCCTTCGGCCATGACGGTGTTGGAATCTAGAGTACGCAGTTTAGTGCTTATAATTACTTGTAATGAGGTGTTTTTTTTAAGCCACAAAGCAGCGGAAAGCCCAGCACCACCACTGCCAATGACAAGCACATCGGTGGTATAATGGGCTTTTTGTAAAGATAAATTCTGGGCGTATGGTGTTATTTGAGAGGGGCTTTCCAGCAGGTTGGCCACTTCTTGGGCCACGACATCTCCAGAATTAACGCCCACGGCCAAGGGGCGTTTAATGTGTGGATTAAAGTCTGGATGGAAATTTTGTAAGAGACTATTTTTGTTTTCAAGGGAGAGTTCTGGGTATGTGTGATGTACTCTGTGTGAGCGCGTTTGTGCCAGCTTACGTAAGGAAGGGAACATGCTCTCTGGATATGCCATATATGCCTCTTCATAAACGGATGTGGATACGTGTTTATTTTACAGTTTGAAACTACAGATGAAAAATATTTGTGCACGGTTTCGATGTTCAGGGCTAGGAGTTCGATAAAGGGTGCGAAAGGGTTTGCGCTAATATGGTTAGGGGGTTTCTGTTTCAATAAAGTTGCTTCTGTGCGGAAATAACGTAAATCCGTATGGATGAGAAGAACTCCATACTAGGCAAACCCATTCATAATATAAGTCGTAAAATTTTCATGGCAATGAACTCATTCAAAATTTTAAAATGAAATTGCGAGAGAGAAAAACTTTATATTATGCAAACAAGTGAGAGTGATGGGCATAAAGAATGCGTCTTTGATTTCATACATAAAGGTTTTCGCGGAAAGGTTTATGGTATTTAAGTAAATACATTGGTGGTAAATTGCTTGAGATACGTCCTTGTTCAGTTTTGCTTGCAGCTTTCCTTGCTTGGCCTTGAGCATTGCATTTTGTAGTAACTCTGTATACAACAGGGCAAAGTTATATCAGAAAGGATTATATATGGCATCAGCACAAGCGCTCTTACAAGATTTGGAAAAATGTATAAAAAATCCACGTAAACCAGAAGACCCCAAGGCAAAACTCTACGTGGGTGTAGACCTTGGCACGGCCTTTGTGGTGGTTGTGGTTTTGGATGAACACAAAAAACCGCTGGCTTGCGCCATGGAATTTGCCCATGTGGTGCGTGATGGTCTTGTGGTGGATTATGCCGGTGCTGTGGATGTGGTAAGGCGTCTAGTGGCTGAGGTGGAAGAGAGCCTTGGCTGTAAATTACAAAATGCCGCCATTGCCGTGCCTCCGGGAACCGACGCGCGCACATGCACCACCCACCGCTATGTGGTGGAAGCAGCTGGCCTTGAAGTGACGGGAACCCTTGATGAACCCACGGCGGCCAACGCCGTATTGCAAATTTCCAATGGCGTCATTGTGGACATTGGCGGCGGCACCACAGGCTTATCCATCTTCAAAGATGGTAAGGTTATTCATACGGCCGATGAACCCACAGGCGGCACGCATGTTTCTTTGGTCATTTCCGGCAATCGCAGTATTACCGTGTCTGAAGCTGAAGAGATGAAAAGAGATGAAAAAAACCATGGTCAGTTATTACCCATAGTGCGTCCTGTCATTGAAAAAATGGCCTTCATTGTGCGTAATGAAATTCAAGGTTTTGATGTGGATAGTATTTACCTTGTGGGCGGCACATGCTGTCTCACGGGCATGGAGCATATTGTGGCCAAAGAAACGGGCAAAAAAGTGATTAAACCGTATAATCCCTTGTTGATTACCCCCCTTGGCATTGCCTTAAATTGCTATGACAGCGAATTAACTTTGGAAAATATGAATTCCTAGCTTAATAAATAATATATATAAAAAAAGACTCCACATGGTAGGCCGTGCGGAGTCTTTTTTTATGGGTTTTTGCCGTTATTTAAAAAGCTTTATATAGCCTTGAGCAAAAACAAAGAGGATAATGAGTGGTAAGACATAGCTTAGGTATACACGCAAAAAGGTGGGGAAATTTTTTCCTTTACCAGTATTGGTTTCGTGCAAAAAGTTTTTATATCCCCAGCCATAGCGTGAAGTACAAAAGATAAGTAAGGCCAAGGAGCCCAAGGGTAGTAAGTTTTGACTGATGATAAAATCTTCCAAAACAAGTATATTGGTGCCCTCTCCTAAAGGTTCAAATCCTGCCCACACATTAAAACCCAAGATGCAAGGCAATACCCCAATGCTAATGGCTATGAAGGTGATGATATTACTTTTTTTGCGGGAGAAATTATGCGCATCCACAAAATAGGCAATGATGGCTTCAAACACGGCTATGACCGTGGTTAATGCAGCACAAGCCATGAATATGAAGAAGAGCAAGCCCCAAAATTCACCGCCGGCCATGGAGTTAAAAATATTGGGTAGGGTGATGAAGATAAGGTCTGGGCCGGAATCTGGTTGTACATTGAAGGTGAAGCAAGCGGGAAAAATGATAACACCGGCCATGAGGGCCACAAAGGTATCTAAGCCAATGATATACGAGGCTTCACTGGTGAGAGAGCGTTCTTTGCTTAAGTAGGAGCCAAAAATCATCATGGAGCCAATGCCCACACTGATGGTGAAAAAGGCTTGGTTCATGGCATCGTTAAGTAAGTTTAAGAGGCCAGCTTTTTGTGCTCTGGCAAAATCCGGTGCAAGATAAAAACGCATGCCTTCGGCGGCGCCTGGTAGAGTGAGCGAATGTATGGCAAGTACCACCAAAAGGCCCAATAAGCCCACCATGAGGAACTTAACTATGCGTTCCACACCTTTTTGCACACCCAGCATACATGTACCAATACCAAGCACAATGACCAACATGGACCATGCGTACATGGTGACGGGATCTGCCAGCATGGAGCCAAAAAAGCTTTTTACTTGCTCGGGGTTGAGGGGGCTTAATGCGCCGGTGCCCGTGTGGTAACAATAAGCCACCAGCCAGCTGGCCACGGGAATATAAAACATCATTAAAATGAAGGGCCCAAGGCCGCCAATGAAGCCTAACTTGCTCCAACGGGATCCGGGTTTTTGTAAAGTATCAAAGGCTCGTCCCCAGCTTTTTTGTGCAGCGCGGCCCATGGAAAATTCCATAATAAGAATGGGCAAACCCACAGCAAAGAGGAAGAAAAGATAGGTCACCAAAAATACTGCGCCGCCGTATTGTCCGGCAACGAAGGGAAAGCGCCAAACATTACCAAGACCAATGGCGCAGCCAGCAGACAGCAAAAGAAAGCCAAGGCGCGAGGCCAATTGTTCTCTAGATGTGTTCATACAAAGTCCTTTTTCATAAAGAGGTAGAATAATTTATAGTGTATTGTATACAGGGTTAGAAAAAAGTGCAAATACTAGTATGGTCTCTTCAAAAAAAATCATCATAAAATGTGTGTTATGATGCTTGTTTTATAGATGAAATTATGTGAGCATCATGTATTGTTTTAAATGGTATATATGCCAAGGAGGGAATATGAAAATGATGCGCATCATGAGTGTTTTCTGTGTGATCTTTTTAATAACGGTGGGAACAGCCTTGGCAGCGCAGCCTTCCAAGGCAGATTCGGCCGCAGATCCTGCCACCAAAGCGCAAAGGCCCATGCAACCCACATGGCTTTTGGGGGCAGGGGGGGCTTTTACCTCCAGTCCGTATAAAAAATATGATACGTGGACGCCCACACCCATCATTGCCTACAACGGAAAATATTTTTATGTGCGCGGTACGCAAGGTGGCGTGCAATTTTCCCCCACACAAAATATTACTGTGGGGGCCTTTTTAGAGTACGACTTCACTAACTTTTTTGCACATAATAGTGATGATGAAGCCCTTGAGCATTTGGAAAATCGCTATGGTTCTTTGCTTGCCGGTGTCGGGGCAACGATGAAAATGCCCTTTGGGGGCAAAGTACGTGCCTCGGTGGCCACCAATGTGCTTGCCACCCATGGCGGCGTGGTGGGCACCTTAGAATATGACCATATGCTACGGTATGGGCCACTCATGCTGACACCCTTTGTGGGGGCCAAGGTTTTTAGTGCGGCCTATGTGGATTATTATTATGGCGTGAGCGGTAAAGAATCCGCACGGAGTGGCTTAAAAAAGCATGAAATTACAAATATGTCGGTGGAGCCTTATGTGGGCTTGCGTATGAATTACTCTTTCACCGAAAATATTTCTGTGAGTCTTGGAGGCAGTGTGCGCTTTTTGAGTGAACAGGTGTTAGATAGCCCCATGGTGGATACGCATAAGCCGGTGACGTATTCTGTCTTTGGGGGCATTATTTACGGATTTTAGTGGCATGTTAACAGTATGTTGGGAAATTCTTTTTTTACATGGTGTTATAGAAAACTTGTATTTATGTGATTTAGACTGCTGACAAAGTCTACTGGTGGGAAACCTTTTTTGAAAAAAAGCCCCCCATCTAAGCTGGCCCCAGACCCGTTTCACTCTCTATTCCCGTAGGGCTCGTAAACTCGCCAACGGGAACGCTGCGCGCCCTTTGGGTAGGCCCTTCCAAAAAACTTTCATTGCGGCGTATGCCTATCTTTGAATATAAAATTTAGGCGCAATGTGATTTGTAAAATAATGCCTTATTTACATTTCATTAGCTTAGGCCCTTCACAAGAGTGAAGGGCCTAATAATATTATTTGTGCTCTTCTATGGGATGCAGCATGGCTTCTGGAGACAGAATTTGGTCTAATTTTTCCTTACTTAAGAGTTTGCGCTCTAATACAAGATCATACACAGAAGCGTTTTTCTCGAGGGCTTCACGAGCCACAGAGGCAGAAGCTTCATACCCAATGTGTGGATTGAGCGCGGTGACAATACCAATGCTGTTTTCCACCATACTGCGGCAAACGTCTCTATTGGCGGTGATGCCGTCTACGCATTTATCTTGTAAGGTGCGCACAGCGCGGCGCAGGCGATTGAGGCCGTCAAAGAGGCAATGCGCAATGACGGGCTCCATGACGTTAAGTTCCAACTGTCCGGCTTCCGAGGCCAAGGTAACCGTAAGGTCTTTACCCATGACGTCAAAGCACACCTGGTTAACCACTTCGGGTATGACAGGATTCACTTTGCCCGGCATGATGGAGGAGCCGGGTTGCAATTGGGGTAAATTAATTTCATTGAGGCCGCAACGAGGGCCCGAAGAAAGAAGTCTTAAGTCATTGCAGATTTTAGAAATTTTTACAGCGGCGCTTTTGATGGCTGCAGATACATGCACATACACGCCCGTGTCCCATGTGGCTTCAATGAGGTTGGGGGATAATTTTACATTAAGCCCGCTCACTTCTCTTAATTTTTCAATGCATAAAGGCGCATAACCTTGGGGGGAGCAAATGCCGGTGCCAATGGCTGTGGCGCCCATATTTACTTCTAGCAGGCTTGCGGCGGCATGCTCTAGGCGACCCACTTCCACTTGCAAGGTTGTGGCATAGGCGGTGAATTCCATGCCAAGGGTCATGGGAACGGCGTCTTGCAATTGCGTTCTGCCCATTTTTACAACATCGCTAAACTCTTCACCTTTAAGCATGAAGCCATCATGCAAATAACGAATGGCATTGATGAGCCTTTTGAGCATGGCGTGCAAAGCAAGGTGTAAAGCTGTGGGGTAGGCATCGTTGGTGGACTGCGAGCAGTTCACGTGGTTGTTGGGGTGGCAATATTGATATTCACCCTTTTTATGGCCCATGAGTTCCAAAGCTCTGTTGGCGATAACTTCGTTGGCATTCATATTACAAGAAGTTCCGGCACCGCCTTGCAGGCAATCTGTGGGGAATTGATCGTGTAATTTACCATCAATGATTTCATCGCAAGCACTACAAATGGCGGTGAATACGTCATCTGGCAATAAACCAAATTCTTTATTGGCCATGGCGGCAGATTTTTTTACATAGGCAAAAGCGCGGATGAATTCTGGAATGTCACTAATTTTGCTATGAGAGATGTAGAAATTTTCAATGGCGCGATAGGTTTGTACGCCATAATACACATCATTGGGGATAACAAGTTCACCTAAAAAATCATGTTCGACGCGTGTGGCCATAAAGTCTCCTTGGGGTATGTGTTGCTAAGTGAAAATTTTACGGAATAAGAATACTTGCCAAAATATAACCCACGGTACAAGCAGAGCTTATACCTATGAGCCCCGGAATCATAAAGCTATGATTGAAATACCATTTGCCCACCTTGGTGGTGCCGCTGAGGTCAAAGTTACAAGTGGCCACATCGGAAGGGTATACGGGGAAGAAAAAGTACGCATAGGTGGCAGGAATAAGCCCAATGAGTACTTCCGGCGGTAAACCAAGTCCCAGCCCCACCGGTAGCATAATGCGCGCCGTGGCCGCTTGCGAATTCACCACCACAGAAACGGCGGCAAGGGCCAATGCAAAAGTCCAGGGGTAGTCATGCACCATATCGGTGATGGAAGCCTTAAACACGGGCATGGCGTATTGGAAAAAGGTGTCGCTCATCCATGCAATACCAAAAATGGCTATGGTGGCCACCATGCCGGACTTAAAGACCACCCCTTCAGGAATCTTACTGGTACTCGTTCTGGTAACCAAAAGAATAATTCCTGCAAAGCCTAGCATCATCATTTGGATGATTTTATCCATGGGAATAATCTCTTCGCCAATGGTGCGCACCTCAGGCACCATGGCCACAAAAATAATGGTCACGAGGGCCACTAAGAAGAGTAATACAGAAGTTTTAGCCGAGGGAGGAAGCTCCTCTTCCACGGCAGAAGGGGCTTTGCTGGCAAGGATTTTTTGCCATTTTGGGTCCTTAAGGCGTTCCTGATAATCGGGGTCATCGGCCAATTCTTTGCCGCGCTTTAAGCTGTATAGCGATATGAGCAACACAGCCACAAAGGTGGAAGGGATGGTAACCATAATAATGCTCAGCAAATTGATGTTAGGATTAATCATGGTTAATTGGCTTAAATAGTACACGGTTACGGCGGCAATGGGGCTTGCACAAATGCCGATTTGCGAAGCCACGGAAGCGGCGGCCATGGGGCGTTCTGGGCGAATATTATTTTTTAAGGCCACATCTCCAATGATGGGCATGATGGAATACACTGCGTGCCCCGTTCCCAAAAGTAAGGTGATGAAATAGGTGGTAAAAGGGCCTAAGATGGTGATGCGTTTGGGGTTGTTGCGTAAAATACGCTCTGCCAATTGCAGCATGAATTTTAAACCGCCGGCAGCTTCCAACACAGCCGCACAGGTGACCACCGAAAGAATAATGAGCATAACAGCCACGGGGGGCTCTGCCAAAGGCATGCGGAAAATAAAGACTTCCACCATGAGGCCCAAAGCAGCAAGGGCACCTAAGCCCACACCACTGAAGCGGCTTCCTAGGTAAAGCATACAAAATAAAAACAAAAATTCTAAATAGAGCATGGGACCTCTGAACAAGGTTGTAGATGATTTTTTTGTCAAAAAAGTAAGCGGTACTTCGTGTTGCTAAAAAACATGTTACCTGTGATTTGTCAAGATGTGTTCGTAAAATATTCCAAGTGATTCACTGTGTTATCTTTATGAGAAGAGAAGGAGCGTTTTTCTTTTCAACAATTAGAAAAGTGATTGCACGTCCTGTGCAGCACAAGCTATCACAAAAGTCGCTGGCACCGAAAGTAAATGTTGGCTGCTTTGTTTTGCTCTTCTGCGGGGCCTGCTACATTCTGTAGCAGATAGCTTTTTCAAACACCTGCAACTAAAGTCAAATGGTTATAATTTGCTCAAAATGGGTAAGATGCGAGAAAGGCGAAGTTTTTTATGTAGGAAGTGTATACAGACATACATGACCGGAGACTGACCCATTTCAATTCACATTCCTTGACAGTTGCCACTAACAGTCGGTTCAAAAAGGATAAGATACGAGGAAGACGAAATTTTTTGCGAAAGAAGTGTACTCTTACGGTACTCGACTGGAGCAAAAAAAGAGTCTGACGACGCAGATTATTCTTTTTCAAGCGACTGCCCATTTTCAGCAAATTATGAATAGTGCACCCCATGCGAGAGTGGAAGATTACGTATGGCATCTTGCGTGATGCTCTCTTGTAAGTACTGGGCTTGAGCCATGAGCCACGGCTCTTCAAGGGAACTAAGCTCTTGTGCGTTCAAAAGGTGTACAAAGCGCAAGCAGATATTCTCCACCAATGCCATGAATTCATTATTTCGTTGCTCTGAAGAATTTTGGCACATGTCAACAAGATTAAAGCATAAAAGCTCTTGTAGCTGAGCAGAAAACTCTTGCCCTTGGGGAAGCTTGGTAAGGCTTTTATGGGCCCACTTATAAAAGGGCATATAGCGTTTATGCAGAAGAAAATACGCAGCCATGGCGCACTCCACAAAGCGCGTGCAGGCAAGAAATGCTCCCACACTGTCACCGCGCTGCATAAGGCGGGGTAAATTGTATTGTCCGCTTTGTGCCATGACGCTGAGGCGCGCGGCTAATTTTTTTTTACGCACATCTTCGGGATAGAAATCAAGCAAGTCTTGTCGTACGGCACTGAACTGTCCCAAAGCGTCAAAGAAAATAGCGCCATTGGTGGCCACTGCCAAAAAGTGCTCTGGTATGACATACCACTCTTGCCAGCTTTGCGGTGCTCTTGGGATATTGCAAAAGCGTTGATAGAACTCTTCTATGGAAAAGAGCCCCAATCTTTGCCCCGTCAGAGCATTTTCGTTTTGCTTAAGGCGTACGGGAAAGCCCATGAAGGTATTAGGCAGGGCAGCAAAAGCAGTTGCCAAAGGCTCCATGAGGGCTTCTTTTTTTTCATGCGGTACCCAGAGGCAAAATCCGGCTCCAAAGTCATGGTCACGCGAAAGAACATCATCAAAGCCAAAGCATTCAGAGCCTTCACCCACCAGTCCTATGGCCATATCGTTCATGGCAGTGCCCATTTTTTGCTGTAAAATGGGCGCCGCCACGTCTTCATAAAAGAGTTTTGCTAAGCGTAGTCCTTGCATACTTTAGGCCTGCTGCTTTGCGCGTAACAAGTGTTCTTTTTCCGCCACGCTTGGTAAATTCATACGGCTATACATATTTTCATAGCGTTCTTTGCATAAATTTCGCCCCTCTGCTTGAGCTTGCGCGATGCATTCAAGGTAGCAGTCCAAGGTTTTTTCGGAAAGGGTTTCTATTTCCGGTGAAAAGTAAAAATCAAATCGTTGCATTTGTTGTGCAAATTGTAGAGGAAATTCTTCGGCCAATTGCGTAAGCCATATTCTTTCCACTTCGGTGATGCGATGCACTTTTTCCATATTGGGGGAAACGCAAGGAATGAGATTGTCCATGCGGGCGTATTTTTCCATGAGTAAATTGCGCCCCACGCTTTTGGCATCCATCAAATCTTGCAAGTACGACGCAATATAAGCATCGGAAAGCACAGAAAATATCATCCAGCGCCAATGCCGAAACATGTCAGGGTTTTGTTGGCAAGAGGCTGGGCCGCCTTCATTTTGTGTGGATAAAAACATCTCCAGCTCTCGTTCAATGATATCAGCTATATATTCGTCTCTATGCGATGTGGTGGTCATGATTTTTCCTTATTGGTAAATGTACCTAACAAGACTCTAGCATAAAGCTTTTCAAAGGCAAAGGGGGAGCACCTGAGATATTTTTGTGTGCGTGAATATAGATGGAAAAGGGTAAAATTGTCTGATGTTTATCATGCATTAAGAGGGAGTGATTTTTTTTCAGAGGAATCCCTTTTCTTCACGCTCAAGCCCTTGCCTCACCTTGGTATCAAGCTTATAGTGCGCTCATGAAGAATTGTTTTGACGAAAATGCATTGCCGCTGGCACATGGTTTGCGCTTCGAAGGGCAGAGTAGTGAAGAAGAATCCATGCAGCGAGGTTTACCCTTATACTTAACACCGGTGGCGGCGGGCTTTCCTTCGCCGGCCGATGATTATGTGGAGCAAAAGTTGGACTTGCATGCGCATTTGGTGCGCAATCCTGCGGCTACGTTTTTTTTGCGTGCCGAGGGGCAATCCATGATCAATGCCGGCATTCATGATGGGGATTTACTCATTGTTGATAGGTCGCTGGAAGCCGGGCATAATCGCGTGGTCATAGCGGCATTGGACGGAGAACTCATGGTCAAGCGTTTGGTGCGTCGTCAGGGGCGTGTGTGGCTACTTCCGGAAAATCCCGACTATCCCGACGTGGATATTACCGAACGCGAACATGTGCATATATGGGGCGTGGTGAGTTATGTCATCCATAAGCTCTAATCTACCCAGTGAGCAGGGCCAAGGGCAGCTCTGGGGGCTCATGGACTGTAATAATTTTTATGCCTCCTGTGAGCGGCTTTTTCGTCCGGACTTACAGGGGCGGCCCATAGTGGTGCTTTCCAATAATGATGGATGCATTGTGGCGCGCTCCGCCGAGGCCAAAGCCTTAGGCATACCCATGGCAGAGCCGGAATTTAAAGCGCGTGCCTTTTTAAAAAGACATAATGTGGCGGTGTTTTCCTCCAACTATACTTTGTATGGTGATATCTCTCAGCGAGTTATGGATGTGACGGAAGGCGTGGTGCCGCATATGGAGCAATATTCCATAGATGAAGCTTTTTTACGCTTTGAAGGGCCCTTGCAAAAACAAGCTCAAGAAGCTGCACAGCTCATACGTCAGCGTGTTTTGCAATGGACGGGTATAGCTGTGTCGGTGGGCATAGGTCCCACGCGCACCTTGGCTAAACTTGCCAATCATTTGGCAAAAAAAGAACAGCAGAAAGCAATGGGGCAGGGAGTAGGGCACGGTGTGTATGTATTCCCTGCCGAGGCGGCGGCTCAAGAGGCTCTGCTTGCACGCATATCTGTGGGGGAAGTGTGGGGCATTGGACGACGTCAAGCGGCAAAGCTTGCGGCGGTGGGTGTGAATACGGCCTTGGCTTTACGCAATATGCCCGATGCGTGGATACAAAAAAAATTGACGGTGACGGGCTTGCGTACAGCCATGGAATTGCGTGGAATAGCTTGCATTGACGCAGAAAATGCCCCTAGCCATAGACATACCTTGGTTTCTTCGCGCTCTTTTGGGGAACGCGTATATGCCAAGGGGCATCTTGCTGAGGCGCTGACCACCTTTACTGTCAATGCAGCGCAGCGCTTACGCCGAGAAAAGCTTTTGGCGGGAGGCATGGCTGTGCATATTCGTGCTTCAAAGCATAGATGTATTGAAGGGGAACACCCTTATAATGAAACCTTGCAGATGCGCTTTGCTCATGCCACAGATGATACCACAATCATGGTACAAACGGCCATGCGCGGCTTGGATGCTTTATTTAAAGAAGGTGTGATTTACGCCAAGGCCGGAGTTATGCTTTTTGATTTAGGCTCAGCCCATACGCACCAAGGGTCTTTGTTAACACTGGCTTCACAAGGGCAAGAGCAGGCCAATAAGCGGGCTCAAAAACTCATGCAAGCACTGGATGGAGTGAACGCGCGCTATGGACAGCACACCTTACAATACGCGGGGCAGGGCCTAGGAAAAGGCGTGGAGGCCAGTGAAGGCGCGAGCGCACCTTGGCGCATGCGGCAAAAATACCGCTCTCCTAAATTTACCACCTCTTGGGACGCCATCCCCAGAGCTTTTTGTCGTTAGAGGAATAGTATGGAAAAAAGAGCTGTGTATCTTTGTGAGTTTGGCTTTTTTGAAATGTGTTATGAAGGTGAAGTGCTAACGCGTTTTAAAAGATTGTCAGAGACTCTGCAAAAAGATCAAGAGACGCAAGATATGGGAGAAAAATCCCCCTTTTCCGATGCTGTCTTTGCTGAGCTTTTGGAGTATTTTGCTGGAGAAAGGAAGGTTTTTTCCTTTGCTTATGCCGGTAAAGGAACTGAATTTCAACAAAAGGTATGGAAGGCGCTATGCGATATACCCTATGGAGAAACACGCTCTTATAAAGATATAGCTGTGGCCATTGGCAATGAAAAAGCATGTCGCGCCGTGGGGATGGCCAATAATAAAAATCCCATAGGTGTTATTGTGCCTTGTCATCGTGTCATTGGGGCCAGCGGGAAATTGGTGGGCTATGCCAGTGGTGTGGAAATGAAAGCGTATTTACTGGCTTTGGAAGCGCGTTGTAAGTAGGGGGCTGTATGCATACTTTAGAAAATACCATACGTCAGGAACTGTTGGCTTTAGCCGAGCCCAAGTATCAAAAATTTTCTGCGGCGCTCATTCCCGGATGTGAAAATTTGTTGGGTGTGCGTATACCGCTTTTGCGCAAAATAGCGCAGCGCATAGCCAAGCAAGATGGTGAGGCATACCTTTATCACACCAGCGATATTTACTTTGAAGAAACCATGCTCAAAGGGCTTATCATTGGTAATATGAAGGTGGATGTGCAAACTATTTTGCCTCATGTGGCCTTTTTTGTGCCTAAGATCACCAATTGGTCTTTGTGTGATTCTTTTTGCACCGAGCTTAAAATAGTAAAAAAACATCCCGAAGTTTTTTGGAAGTTTTTACAGCCCTATGTTCAATCTGCACAGGCCTATGATATACGCTTTGCTGTGGTTTTATGCTTGATGTACTTTAGAGAAGATGTGTACCTTGAGAGCCTTTTTGAGATGTTTAATCAGATAACACATGAAGATTATTATGTGAAAATGGCTGTGGCTTGGGCTGTGTCCATGTGTTTTGTCTCCTTTCCTGAACGCACCATGGAATTTTTGCGAAAAAATAGATTGGACGATTTCACATATAATAAATCATTACAAAAAATACGCGAATCGTTAAAAGTGGATGCTGAGACCAAAGCACGTATTAAACTCATGAGAAGATAGAATTTATTTATGATACTAAGTGCCAGCAGAAGAACGGACATCCCGTCCTATTATGGGCAGTGGTTTGTAAATGCTTTGCAAAGAGGTCATGTTCTTGTGCCAAACCCTTATAATGCTCAGCGTTATTATGGGGTAGATTTACGGCGAGAAGCTGTGGATTGCATTGTTTTTTGGACTAAAAATCCCCTTCCTTTTTTGCAATATTTGCCCATCATAGATAGCTTGGGTTATCCTTATTATTTTCAATTTACCATAACTCCCTATAATAAAAGTGTAGAAAGAAATTTACCTGATAAAGTGCGCCTTTTACAAACTTTTCAAGAGCTGAGTAAGCAACTTGGCGCGCATAGAATGGTGTGGCGTTATGATCCCATCATGGTGGATAGTATTTTTACTGTGGAATATCACGAAAAAGCTTTTAGATATATGGCAAGGCATTTGAGTAGTTATACTGATAGGTGCATCATAAGCTTTGTGGATATTTATAAGAACATGCAAAATAGGTTGGGGAAATTACCGGCTTATAGTGTGCCATATGGCATCATGAACGAAATTGCAGAAATTTTTTCATCCATTGGGCGCGAATATGGATTCACACTCCATACGTGCTCAGAAAAAAGCGACCTGTCTGCCCATGGCGTACAAGCTTCTTCTTGCATTGATAAAGACATTATAGAGAAAATACTGGGTTGCTCCATAGATGTTGCGCGCGATAAACATCAAAGGCCAGAATGCCAATGTGTGGAAAGCATTGAAATCGGAACATATAATTCTTGCGCCAATGGATGTTCTTACTGCTATGCCTTAAGCAGCGATGAAAGGGGTAAGCGAAATGTGCGCGCGCACGATCCTACATCACAGCTGCTGGTGGGGCAGTTACCTGATGATGCCATTATCACGCAACGTCCAAACCATAGCGTGATGCGTAGGCGGTTATCTTTATTGCAGTTATGAGAAAGGAATAGAATAAACACTCAGTTGGTAAGCAATTGGGCTATACATGAAAAATATAAGCGTAAGATGAATAAAGTGGAGCGGCGCATGTGCTGGGGGCGCGTATTGGTGTTGCTAGAAGATTTGAGCGGAAAAGTAGCAACGTTTGATTCATAAGCCTTCTCACTTATAAAAGTGTAACCAAAGATAATGCGATGAAGTTTTACTTTTTGATTTTATTATATTTTTCTCGACGAAGCAAATGTGTTTCTAGATTTTTTACAAAAAAATGTAATTTTTGTTTTTTTCTGTTGACAGAAAGGCCCATCTAGCCTAAAACTCTTCTTCGTCGGGATGTAGCGCAGCCTGGGAGCGCACTTGAATGGGGTTCA
>CAYJLO010000016.1:0-43362 GCA_964370835.1 uncultured Desulfovibrionaceae bacterium | reverse complement strand
CTCTACCAATTGAGCTAATGACCCACTCGACGAAGAGGGTTATATGCCTAGAAGGTGGTATTCGTCAAGTGAATTTGTTAAAAAAAATTACATAGCGAGAAGAAAATATGCAAATGCGTAATATTTATATATTTTTATTTATACTTTTTTTGGCGATATGGGATAGCCCCAAGGCTTTTTCAGCCACATCGTTACCCATAAATACGGTTGAGGTTCCGAAAGGGCTCTCTTTGCAGCTTGAATATGTGCAACATGAGGGTAAACCATGGGCGGTGCTTCGTTTGAACATGGCTGAGCAGTACTATACCTATGCGCCGCAAGATTCTACGGGCGCGCGCGTTAATGAGGGGCAAGCTGTACAGCTTTATGTGCCAGATGGTTTGGATTCACCTTTACCTGTGTATATGCCACATGGTGTGAACCGTGAGGATTTTTATGAAAAAGGAAAGGTGATTGCTGCATATGAAGATAATGTTCTTATTTTTATTCCTTTTTCTAAGGGGGGAGAAGACTTAGCCGCTGAGGGTGTTCAGGGAAAACTCTCACTTTTGCTTTGCTCTGCCGCTCATTGCTTGCCGGTGCGTATGCCCATATCTTTTACTTTGCCAACGCTTTTGGACTTGCTACCCCCTTTAGCTGAGCAAACGTACTTCTCTTCATGGGAAAATATTGTAGCGCAGGGGGCCGTACCGCAAGAGTTTATGGAAAAATCCCACAAGCAGGCTGAGGTAAAAGTACAAAATGTACCGCAACTTTCAACACAATCATCAGAAGAAGGGCAAGGACTTGCCGCAAAATTATCTCGTTTGCAACAAGAAAACTCACTGCAAGGGCTTACGGTTGGTAAAAGCGCCTCTGCGCCGGAGTGGAATTTTTCTCCGCGAGCCTACGCGCAAGGACTGGAAGTAACTTCTTTAAGCAAAGCCTTAATGTTAGGGCTTTTGGCAGGCCTTATTTTAAATTTAATGCCCTGTGTTTTGCCTGTACTCACCTTAAAAGTACAATCTCTCATGCTTAACGAAGAAGGGGAAAAGCGTATTCAAGCTTTTCGAGAGCATAATATGTTCTTTGCTGCGGGTATTGTGACGCAATTTCTCATCTTGGGATTGCTACTAGGCTCTTTAGGGCTCATGTGGGGAGAGCTGTTTCAAAATGTCTACTTTGTGGCTGGTATGCTCCTGACTATATTCACACTGGCACTTTCACTCATGGGTTTATTTACTCTTCCCATGATCGACATTAAAAGCACGACGCAGGGCTCTGCGCGTCGTCAAGCTTTCACCACGGGTATGGTGGCCACCTTGTTGGCTACACCTTGCAGTGGGCCTTTGCTTGGTGGTGTCTTGTCATGGGCATTTTTGCAACCCTTATACCTTATTGTAAGCACCATAGTGGCTGTGGGTTTAGGTATGGCCATGCCGTATATTTTCCTTGCTTGGCAACCGCAATGGGGGCGTTTTTTACCTCGCCCCGGAGCATGGATGCTGGTGGTGGAAAAGTTGGTGGCTTTTTTTCTCTTGGGAACGGTGGTGTATCTTTTAGCCATATTACCTGCCTATGTACATATTCCTATCCTCATAGGTTTACTTGTTTTAGCGTTTTTGGGGTGGATTTGGGGGGTATTTGGCGGATTACAAGCCCCTGCGTGGCGTCGCTCTTTTCTGATGTTCTTTTTCATGTTTAGTGCTGTTGCGGTGCTTGTCTATGGAGTTCAAGAGCCTAAGCAGGTGGCGAATAAAAACATTGTGTGGCAGGACTTTAGTCCTGAATCCTTTCATGCAGAGTTGGGTAAAAGGCCCATATTGGTGGAATTTACGGCAGATTGGTGCCCCAATTGTAAATATGTGGAAAAAACAGTTCTCACAGAAGAAAATCTTCATACTTGGCATAACCGTTATGATTTGCACTATGTTAAAGTGGATATTACGCGTGATAATGCTGCCGGTGAGGCCTTTTTGCATGCCCTTGGTAGTCGCAGTATACCGCTAACGGCCATTTTTATTCCCGGTGCGGAGGCGAATAGTCCTGTTATTTTACGAGATATTTATACACAGCAAAGTTTGGAGGGCGCTTTACGGCAAGCTTTAGAGCCATAATCGCTTTCGACAAGTTCTCAAGGAGAATTTTTAATAGTGTGTGTCTTTTGTGTATCTTTTGCCATTTGACAAGGGGGCATAGAGTGCCTATCTTGCCCCTAACGCCTTTAGTGTAAGGGCAAGTATCAAGTGCTTTCACAAGAGATGAATTCTATCTATGTCTATCCTTAAAGAAATATTACATACACAAAAATCCTGTCACCTTACCCGTAGTGGCATGGCTAGCCGTTGTCGCCTGGCTTTACAATGCCTGGAAGAAGGGCGTAGTGCCGTGCTCATGGTGCGTACACGTGATGAATATGCCAGCGCCCGAGGTTTGCTCACGCTTTTTTCTGCTGATATCTCCCATGCGGCACCGGCTGTTCATGGTGTACGTTGGCAATCTCCTTTACTTTTCTTGCCTCCGGGTGTGTCCGGAACTGGGCTTACCTCGTCATGGCCTGAACGTATGGCAACGTTCTATGCCCTACAGTATAAAAAGCCCACATGCTTGGTACTCACGCCAGAAAGTCTCCTTATGAAGTATATGCCGCAAAGCTTTTTCACTGAACATGAATTGGTTTTGCAAAAGGGTGCAGATATGTCTCCTGAGTTGGTGGTGGAACAAGCCATTGCATGGGGATATGAGCGCGTTTCCATGGTGTCTCGACCTGGCGAGTTGGCACAACGCGGTGATATTTTAGATATTTTTCCTCCGGGATATGAAAAGCCCATACGTCTTGAATTTTTTGGTGATTTGCTGGAGGATATGCGTCTTTTTGATGCCGTTTCCCAACGCTCTTTGATGTCGGTTGCAGAAGTAACTGTACTTGCTCCATTGCCCATAGCTGCCGGTGAAGCTTTACATGCTAAAGCGTTACAACGCTGGGAGAGACTGCTTCAAAAGGGCTTGCTTGATGAAAATCTTGTACATGATTTTAAGAAAAATCTGACCATGGGGGGCGCAGGGCTCTTGCCGGGAACCTTCTATGATGCGCCCACAGTTCTTGAGGAATGGCTGCAAAAGGATTGCTTGTGGCTTTTGCCCGGAGAGGCTGATACACGTGAAGAGCTAGAAAGTGCGGCGCGTACCATGGCAGAAAGGATAGAGAGCGAAGAGAATCGTGTTCCCCAACAAGCACGCATGGTTTTGCGTGATGTGGCATCGGTGTTTGCTTTGTGGGAAGGGGCGCAAACGGTGTACCAAGAGCCGCTGGTCATGGGCTCAGCCACGGGCGGTGCCATGGATGGCTTAGAGCATAAGACAGAAGGCCCGTGCCATGTGGACTTGCAGGAAAGGCAGCTTCATTCCTTTATGGATCTTTTTGCGCCTCAAGCAAGTGACGAAGACGGAGGCGAGCACGTACAAGATAGACCATGGCAGCAGTTGGTGGCCGGGCTAAAAAAATGGCAGACAGAAAAAAAGCAAATTATCTTGTCTTTTGCCACCGAGCGTAGCCGCGCAAAATTTTTATCTCTCGCGGAGCAAGATGGCATAGCGCCACTTTTGCGCTATGCGCCGCAACGGGAAGGGCTTTTCGCCCTGGTGGCACCTTGGCGCAGTGGGGTGGACCTTTTGTGGGATAATGTGCGCGTGCTGGGGGAAGATATTTTATATCCCAAAGCAGAAAAACGCGCACGCACGGCTGCCGGAGCTTTTCGTGGTTTGGATCGTTTTGACGATCTCGCTGTGGGAGATTTGCTGGTGCATAGGGATTACGGCATTGCACGTTTTGCCGGTTTGCACCATATGGACATGGGGCAAAGTAGCAACGATTATCTTTTATTGGAATATTCCGGTGCAGATAAACTGTATGTGCCAGCCGATAGGCTTTCTTTGATTCAGCGTTTTAAAGGTGGCGATGGTGTCAATCCTACGTTGGATAGATTGGGTGGCTCGTCATGGCAAAGTTCCAAAGATAAGGCGCGTAAAGCCATTGAAAAAATCGCTGCGGACTTGGTGGAAATGTACGCTTTGCGCAAAGTAACCAAAGGGTTTTCCTACGGGCCTCCCGACGAGCTTTTTCACGAATTTGAAGCAACCTTTGGCTTTGAAGAAACGCCAGACCAAGCCAAAGCCATTCAAGATGTACTGGATGACATGGCCAAAAGTGAGCCCATGGATAGGCTTGTATGTGGTGACGTGGGCTTTGGTAAAACAGAAGTGGCCTTGCGTGCATCTTTTAGGGCCGCAGCTGAGGGGCGTCAGGTGGCACTTTTATGCCCCACCACAGTGCTTGCTGAGCAACATTATCAAACTTTTCGTCAGCGTTTGGCTGGTTTTCCCATCAATGTTGGTTTGTTAAGTCGTTTTGTTAGCAAACAAAAGCAAAAAGATGTGCTCAAAGCCGCAGAGCAAGGACAAATTGATATAGTTGTGGGTACCCACAGACTTCTTTCCAAGGACGTGACCTTGCCCAATTTGGGTTTGTTAATTCTTGACGAAGAGCAACGTTTTGGGGTGCGTCATAAGGAAAAAATGAAGGCCCTCAAGAAAAATGTGGATGCGCTCACCCTTACGGCCACCCCCATTCCGCGTACATTGCAACTTTCCATGTCTGGCATTCGTGAACTGTCCATCATTGAAACGGCACCGCCAGAACGCAAACCCGTGTCCACAGCCATTTTGCAACGCGATGGTAAGGTTCTCAAAGAAGTGCTTGAGCGCGAAATTCAACGCGAAGGACAAGTTTTTTGGGTGTACAATAGAGTGCAAGGCCTTGAGCGTGTGGCAGAATATGTGCGTAATCTTGTGCCAACGGCGCGTGTGGGCATGGCTCACGGACAAATGAGCGAAAAAGAGCTGGAAGAAACCATGCATAAGTTTTGGCATGGGGAATTGGATGTACTTGTGTGTACGTCCATTGTGGAATCTGGTCTTGATTTCCCGCGTGCCAACACTCTTATTGTGGATCAAGCGCATATGTTTGGCCTTGGGCAGCTGTACCAACTGCGCGGACGCGTGGGACGTTCTGACAGGCAAGCTTATGCATTTTTTGTCATACCAGAAGAACATCGTCTTTCTGATACCGCAAGGGAACGTTTGCGTATCATATTGGAGTTGGACTATCTGGGGGCTGGTTTTCAAGTGGCCATGGAAGATTTGCGTTTGCGCGGTGCAGGAAATATTTTGGGCGAAGTGCAATCGGGGCACATGACCAGATTGGGGCTTGATTTGTTTTTGGAAATGCTGGAAGAAGCCGTGAGCCGTTTGAAAGGGACTCCGTCTTCAGTTGTGGCAGAAACGGAGCTTACCCTAGGTATTCCGGCACATATTCCCAAGGCATATGTGCAAGATGGGCGCGAGCGTTTACGCTATTATAAGTCATTGAGTTCTGCTGCGGATGGGCCTGCTCGCGAAGATATTAGCCTTGGCATGCGCGATCGTTTTGGTTCTTTTCCTGTGGAGTTTGAAAACTTTTTGGCTGTACTTAATTTTAAACAATTACTCAGCACTCTTGGCGCGCAAAAGGCAGAAATCTATGCACATAAAGTTACTATTCACTGGGATAGTAAGCAAGAATGTCTTGATACCGAAGCTTTGGTGGCTTTGTTGACTAAGGGGGAGGTTCAAGGGCAAAAATTACGGCTCATTCCTGCTTCTAGTCTTGAGATACGTTTTGCACAAAATGCGGAGATTTCCTTAGTGCAGCATCTCGAAAGAGCTGGCCTTATGTTGTTGGGACTTAAAAAGGATAAAGCAGCGTTATAAAGAGCTGTAGATGAGGTGCGTATGTGGGAAAGCTATTGTAATTTTATTGTTTTCTTGCTATGACGGGCCGAAACGGAAGAAGGTGAATATTCATGCGTGTTGTAGTTGGTATTGTATGTATTCTTACTTGTATGCTTGGGGGGTGTCTTTTTAAAGATGAGCCGGCCCATGTGGTGGCCACGGTGAATGGAAAGGCCATCACCTTGCCAACGCTGGAGGCTTTACAAGAGGCAGATATGTCCGGCATGGGCATTTTTGAGCAATTTTCCTTACATGAATTACGCAAACAATACGGTAGAGCTTTGGGGAGTCTCATAATATTTGAGCTGATGTTGCAAGACTTAGAAAGTAAAGGGCTTGCAGTAACAGCAGAACGCGTTCAGGCCTATGAGGCAGATATTCGCGCAGATTATCCCGATGGTGAATTTGAAAAATACTTTGAAGAAAATGACCTTAATCTTGAAGCTTGGCGCACCGTTTTGCGCTATAATTTAGCTTTGAAGTTGTTCACTGAGCAAGTGTTGCGTAAAAGTTTTGTACCATCTTTGGAAAAGGTAGAAGCTTATTATGAAGCGCATAAAGAGCGCTTTACCCTTGAAGAAAGTTATGATTTATACGTGGTGAACGCAGCAGAAAGAAAAACTTTACAAGGTGTTAAAAATATAGAAGATCTTCTTGCTAGGCTGGGTGAGCTAAGCCCTTCAGAAATGTCTCTTTCCAAGGGTGAAGTTCCTCAAAATTGGCAAAAAATGGTGTATGCCCTCAAGGACTCGGCATGTACGTCTATTTTTAAAGAAGAAAAGCAGTTTTCGGTCATTTGCTTGAAGGAACTTAGACCTTCGAAAGTGCTAAGTGCCGGGGAAGCGTATGTCTATATTGAAGAATTTTTGGCTGAAGAAGAGATGGTTTTTATGTTTGAAAAATGGCTGAAAGAAAAAATACTCTCAGCCAATATTCGTATCTCAAAGCATTTGCGGCAAGATATACAATAGTTTGCGTCTTTGCAAAAAAGGCCCAACGCAGAGCATTGCAACTTGGCAAGAAAGAAGCTAAAGTGCCTTTGGCAGTTTACTAAGGATAAAAACCACCTTAGCCCGTATTTATGGGCTGTGCTGCCGCCATGTTTCACATAATGCTTTGATATAATGAAGCTTCAAAGTAGGGTTGCCCCATGAGCTCAGTGCTTTTTTATGCGGCATGGAAAACTTAAGATGGTTCTTCTCTATATACGCGATTTAGCGTGTAAGGTATGGTAGAGCTTTATTTTACTTTAGGAGATATTGTGAAAAAATTTCTTTATATGTGTGCCCTTTGTGTGGCTTTAGTTTCTACAGCACATGCTGCCACCGTAAACCGAGTGGCCGCTGTAGTTAATGGAAGAATGATTTCCTACTATGACATGCAACGTCAAGCGGCTTCAGTTTTGGAAAAGGCTGGAATTAGCGCAAAAAATGCCGCTCATTCAGCTAAAGCACATGAAATATATCTTGAAACTCTTGATGATATGATTTTAGAGCTTATCATAGCCGATGCTGCAGAAAAACAAGGCATTGTGGCAGCTTCTGCTGAAATTGATGCAGAAATAGGCCGCATGATGCAACAAAGTGGCATGTCCAAGGCAAACTTTGAAAAACAATTAAAAAAAGAAGGCTTAAGCGTACAAGCCTTGCAACAGCGCGTGGCCAATACCATTGTGCGTCAAAAGCTTATGGGGGCCATGGTGGGACGTAAGGTTGTGGCCACTCCCGACGAGGTTCGCGCTTATTATAATGCAAACTTGGATAAATTTGTTACGCAACCCGTAACGGAGTTGGCACTTTTGGTGTATCCCGATACTGTGGATGCAGATATCCTTGCCGCCAGAATCAAAAAAGATACTGCCAAGTTTGAAATCATTGCGAAACAAATTACTCTAGGCCCCAATAAGGAAGGCGGCGGTCATTTAGGTCCTGTGGATTTTGCTAAAATGCCTCCACAGTTGGTTGCTTTTGTAAAAAAAGTGCCCGAAGGTAGCGTAACGCCCATTATTATGCTCAATGGAAAGAGGTCTCAATTCAAAGTGGTGAAGTCTGTTAAGGGCGGAGAAACCATGACTTTTGCTCAAGCTGAGCCCATGGCTAACCAAATGGTGCGTGAGCCTCGCTTACAAGAGCGTTTTAAAGAATATGTGGAGCAATTGCGTCAAAAGGCTGTCATTGATATTCGTATCTAGTTGTCTATTTTCCTAAGCAGGAAGAATTATGTGGGAAAGTTTAGAAGAATTGGGGCAAGTATTACGCACTGAAAGAGAAAAGAAGTATCTTTCGGTGGAAGATGTGGCCGACGGCTTAAAGATTAGTTCTCGAGTGTTGCGAGCCATTGAAGCTGGCGATGTTGCTTCCTTGCCCCATGCCGTCTATGTCCGTGGTTTTATTTCTGCTTATGGAAAATTTTTAGAGTTGGATGTGCAAGAGCTTTTGGCAACACCGGCTCTGTACGATGATGATGAAAAAATGAACGCCCCTGCTTTTGAGCAGGTAAAAACTGCGCCTAAAAAGCAAAAATCCATTATACCCCTCATCCTTGCGCTGTGTTTCGTGCTTGGCGCAGGTTTAGGGGTATGGTTTTATCGTGACGCGGCACTTTTTTCCACGGTGCAAGAAGAGCATTTAAGCGCTGCGCAGCCAGCTCCAGCCTTACCGCAAGTGCAAAAGAAAAGCGTTGAAACAAAGCTTGAGCCAGCGGCTGTGGCATCTTCGGCACAAGAGGGTGGAACACGTTCTAAAGCAAATACGGCTGTTGTTGTACAAGAAAAAGACGTGGCAGCGCAAAGGAAGCCGGAGCCTTCAAAAGCTCCAATGGTAGAAAAGCCCCAAGTGGCGCCGCAAACAGCAAAACCAGTAATTTCTCAGCCCATGGCTGTGCCGTTAAATTCCGTTGCGCAAAGCACAGGTCCGTTTAAGGTTATAATAACGGCTCTTACCAATACGTGGTTACATTCCATCGCTGATAATACGGGCAAGCGGCAATTTTCACTGAATCCTGGAGATACTTTTGCTTTAACTTTTGAAAAGTCTTTACAAATAACTCTGGGCAATGCTGGTGGTGTGCGTATTCATTATAACGGGCAAGAATTTTCAGGCTTCGGCAAACAAGGTGAAGAAAAGACACTTACTTTTCCTCCTAAGCAATAGTTATGGAATGGAATGACTCTGCCATTGTATTGCAGACGGGGCAATTTCGTGAAGCAGATATGTGGCTACGAATTTTCTCGCAAAAGCACGGCCTTATGACAGTATTTGCTTTTGGGGGTAGTCGTAGCCGTCGTCGTTTTTGCGGATGCTTAGATGTGCTTAACACCATCACTTGCAAGGTTAAAAGTAGTCGTAATGGACAATATCTTGCTTTGGAAGAAGGGGCTTTGCAATACGGGCCGCAAAAATTACGCCGAGACTTTTCTAGACTTGGCATGGTTATGAATTGCATACGCTTTTTAGAAGCCTTTGGCATTACGCAAGAAGGTGCGCCGGCGGCCTATGCTCTTTTGCAAGAGCTATTTTTACTTTTTGAAGAAGACGCTGCACCGCATACTTTGTATCCCGTGCTTTTTCGTTTGCGAATGGCGTCAGAGCAGGGTTTTGCACCGGCTTGGCATTACTGTTCAGTGTGCGGTACAGAGCTTGGGCATGAAGAGTGCGTTTTCCATATGAATGAAGGCATGGCACACTGCGTACATTGTGAACCGGAGCGTAAATCTTTAGCTTATACAATACGCCTCGATGCGCAATCGCTTGCCTTATTGCATAAAGTTGAGCAAGCGCCAGCTTCAGAGTGGGATATTTATACCTTGTCTGCCAAAGGTCGGCAGGTATGTTTTAGAGCCATAGATGGTTTTGTACAATTTCATCTTGGTATCGCGTGGGAAGAAGGACGTTTTAGACGGGTCTAATTTTTTAAAAAGGGTTATCCATGTATTTTCAGGACATTATCCTAACCTTACAAGGTTTTTGGGCAAAGCATGGCTGCGTGATTGAGCAACCTTGCGATATTGAATGCGGCGCTGGTACTTTTAATCCACATACATTTTTACGTGTGCTTGGGCCAGAGCCTTGGTCTGTGGCTTATGTGGAGCCATGTCGCCGTCCCACCGATGGACGTTATGGAGAAAATCCTAATCGTTTGCAACGTTATTATCAATATCAAGTTATTTTAAAGCCTTCACCGGAAAATGTACAAGAGTTGTATCTTGAAAGCTTACAAGCCTTAGGCCTTGATGCCAGCAAGAATGATATTCGCTTTGTGGAAGATGACTGGGAGTCGCCCACTTTGGGTGCTTGGGGGCTTGGCTGGGAAGTGTGGCTCAACGGCATGGAAGTGACACAATTTACATACTTTCAGCAAGTGGGCGGCATAGATTTGCATCCCATCAGTGTGGAGCTCACCTACGGTCTTGAGCGCCTTGCCATGTACTTACAGGGTGTTGAGTCTGTTTACGACTTAAAATGGAATGAGCATGTAACTTATGGGCAGATTTATCATCAAAATGAAGTGGAGCAATCCCGATATAATTTTGAAGAAAGCAATGCCGCTATGCTTTTGACATTCTTTAACGAGTATGAAGCTGAGTGCAAAAAGCTCATTGAAATGGCTCTCCCTTGGCCGGCGTATGACTATTGTTTAAAGTGCTCCCATGCCTTTAACCTTTTGGATGCTCGTGGTGCCATTTCCATTACTGAGCGTACAGGTTATATTGGCCGTGTTCGTGCTTTGGCCTCCGGTGTGGCTCAACTGTATGCAGCACAGCGTGAAGCCCTTGGCTATCCCATGTTACAAAAGTAGGGGAGCAGAATTATGTCTTTATTTGTTCTTGAAATTGGTAGTGAAGAAATCCCTGCACGTTTTTTAGCCATAGAAGAAGCCGAGCTGCAAAAGCGCTTTAGTTCAGCCTTTGAAGACGTGGGTATTGGGTATGGGAAGATTCGCGTGCTTGCTAGCCCTCGCCGCGCTGTGGTGATGGTAGAAGATATACAACATGTGCAATTGGAAAAAGAAGAAGTGCTTTCCGGCCCGCCTGAGCGGATAGCTTATGATGCCGAAGGTAAGCCCACCAAGGCTTTGGAAGGCTTTTTACGTACCAATGACGTTCGCCTTGAGGATGTATTTTTGGAAGATACGCCCAAGGGAAAATATCTTGCCGTGCGTAAAAAAACAGGTGGGGCTCAAACCTCAAAGCTTTTGGAAGAGATATGCCCTGCCATCATTGCGGCTTTACCCTTTGCCAAAAAAATGCGTTGGGGCGCACAAAGTTTTGCTTATGCCAGACCTTTACGTTGGATAGTAGCCCTTTTTGACGAAGCTGTTGTACCCTTTACCGTGGGGCCCGTGAGCTCAGGCAGAAATACATGGGGCCATCGCATTCATGGTAAAACTGCGAGCGATATTATTCATCAAATACCCAGTGCACAAGAATATTTAACAGTGGTTCGTCAAAGTGGCGTAGAGCCAGATGCAGCCATGCGTCGTCAAAGCATTATTGATGGCGGAAATGCCGCCGCTCAGGCACTGGGTGGTAAAATTTTGTGGAAGGAAAGCCTTCTTGATGAGGTGCAAGGCCTTGTGGAGCATCCCGTGGCCATCATTGGTAATATTGACCCATCTTTCTTGGAAGTGCCGCGCGAAGCCTTACTTACCAGCATGGAAAGTCATCAAAAAAGCTTCGGTCTTGAAGATGCCGATGGTAATCTCTTGCCGCATTTTTTAACTGTGCTCAATATGACGCCACAAGATGTGTCCATTGTGCAAAAGGGTTGGGAGCGCGTGTTGCGTGCTCGTCTTGAAGATGCACGCTTCTTTTGGCACTCTGATTTGGAAAGCCCCTTGGATGCATGGCTAACAAAGCTTGATTCCGTTATTTTCCTTGGTCCCTTGGGTTCCATGGGAGATAAGACACGTCGCTTGGAAAAGCTCTGTGTATGGCTTGGTGAGCAATGCGGAGTGTCCGGTGTGGATAGCCAAGAAGCAGCTCGTGCCGGACGTCTTTCCAAAGCAGATCTTGTGTCTGGCATGGTGGGTGAGTTTGATACTTTACAAGGTATCATGGGCGGCATTTATGCAGGTAAGAAAGGAGAAAAAGAAGCTGTGTGCTTGGCTCTTCAAGAGCAATATCTCCCGGCTGGACCCGATACTGAGGTTCCTTCATCTCTTCTTGGCGCTCTGCTTTCCATGGCTGATAAGGCAGACACCCTGGTGGGGTGCTTTGGTCTTGGTATGATACCCACTGGTACTGCCGACCCCAATGGTTTACGCCGTTGCGTGCTTGCCATCACTCGATGCATTTTAGAATTTAATATGCGCCTTGATGTACGAGCTTTCTTGGAGCATGCTCTCTCTCTGTACGGCGAAAAAGCATGGAAGCTGGATAAAGAAGCGTGCTTGCAAAAGCTAGAAGAATTCTTCACTGCGCGTGTGAAAAATTACTTACAAGGCCAAGGTGCTGATACTCTTCTTGTTGATGCTACCCTCGCGGCTGGAAGTAACGATGTATGGACTGCCGCACAACGTTTACAGGCTTTGCAAAAATTCCATGCTTCAGAGCACTACACTGCCTCTGTACAAACATTTAAGCGTGTGGCAAATATCATTCGCAAGCAGGGGCAAGACTCTGCTCTTAGTGGACAGTACTCCCTTGAATCAGCTCAAGAAGATGCTGAAAGAGTTCTCATTGAGCAATTGAATGAACTTTTACCTCGTTTTGATGCCCTTTGGAAAAATGACGACTTTGATGCCATTCCAGGTCTTCTTTTGGAAGTACGTCCGGCCATTGATGCTTTCTTTGATTCTGTCATGGTTATGTGTGATGATGAAGTCGTACGTATAAATCGCTTGAACATGCTCAAAGCGCTAACGCAACGTATGGAAAAATTTGCTGATTTTTCTGCTTTGCAAGTATAGCTCTTAGTAAACACGGTGCCATGTATCATGGCCCTTGGAATTATAAAAAATATAACTTTTTTGGAGGAAATTATGGCTAACCATAAATCTGCAGTTAAACGTCACAAACAAAGTCTTGCTCGTGCTGGACGCAATCGCGCAGCTCGCACTCGTGTGAAAACCGTTATCAAAAGTGTGCGTGCCGCCATCTTAAAAAAAGATAAAGCCGCCGCCACAGAAGCCTTAGTGCTTGCCACATCTATTTTAGATAAGGCTTCCACCAAGGGCGCCATGCACTGGAAAACTGTAGCACGTAAAATTTCACGCTTGGCTAAAGCTGTGAATACCATGGAAGTTGAATAGTTTTACTAGTGTGATTTTTTTCTGAGGGGAGGGGGCTTTTTGTAAAAAGGTTTCCTCCCTCCAGACCCCCCACCCCCAAAAACTTTTTATGGCCGCAGAGATTGTTTCTTTATAATTTATTTTGCGGCAATGAACAAAGCCCCTTTGCAAAAAATGCAAAGGGGCTTTGTTTTGAAATATAAATTTTTCTTCTAAAGAGATGTCAGAAAAAAAGGACAATGTTGCGGCAAGAGCTTTGCTCAGGGCAGTGTCATCATCGCCATGAAAGTTTTTTGGAAAAGGGGAGGGGGTATGGGGGAGGGGAAAGAAACTTTTCTTCAGAAAAGGTTTTTCCCCTCCTCCATAAAATAACTATTACATAATAGGAGATTTAGATGTTGATACAGTATAAATCTCGTGCGGATCTAGAATAAGGATAACGGAACCGTCGCCCATGATGGTGGCACCGGAGATACCCTTTAAATCGCCGAGGTAGGAGCCTAGAGGTTTAATAACGACTTCTTGGCGTTCTAACAGTCTATCTACCACAATGCCTAACCTGCGACCATTGTCGTGAATAACAACCACGGAGAGCACGTCAGGCTCCACTTCTGGCTGTGGCAGGTTAAGTATTTCTGAAAGCTCGATGATACCTAGCACTTCACCGCGTAAGGTAACGGCTTTGCGTCCATTGATGTCGGTGAGGAGCTCGGCATCGATTTTCGTGGTTTCAGAAACAGCATCTAGTGGTATGGCAAACATTTCCTCTGCCACGTTGACCATAAGCGCATCGATGATGGCTAGGGTAAGGGGCAAGAGTAGGGTAAAGCGCGTGCCTTTTCCTATTTCAGAAGAAATGTTGACGCTTCCTTTGAGGTTTTTAATGTTGGTACGCACCACGTCCATGCCCACACCGCGACCGGAAATGTCGGTAATGGCTTCGGCAGAGGAGAAACCTGGGGCGAAAATGAGTTCCATGGCTTCGCGATCGTCCAAGAGCTTGGCATCTTCGGGGGTGATGATGCCTTTGCGAATGGCCACTTCGCGCATTTTATCGGGATCAATACCCTTACCATCGTCTTCAATTTCGATGGCTACAGAGTTTCCTTTGTGGAAGGCGCGCAGGACAACTCGGCCTTTAACGGGTTTTCCGGCGGCAATGCGATCTTCCTGAGCTTCGATGCCGTGGTCCACAGAGTTACGAATAAGGTGAACTAGTGGATCGCCAATAACCTCTACCACGCTCTTATCAAGTTCGGTTTCTTCACCTTCGAGGATGAGATCCACTTCTTTACCACTTTTGCGTGAAAGGTCACGAACCAAGCGTGGGAAGCGAGAAAATACCGATGCCACGGGCACCATACGTACCTTCATGATGGTATCTTGCAAGTCATCAGAAATACGTGCCATGGCGTAGGTGGTTTCCGAAAGACTTTGCGCCACGTGTTGGATATCCACATCATTGTTAGCATCTTCAAGATGGCGTGCGATGAGGGTATATCTGTTGCGGTTGATGATAAGCTCGCCAATGAGATTCATAAGATGGTCAAGCTTTTCGTGATCCACACGAATGGTGGAAGAAGCTGAAGACTTAGCTGGCTCACCTGCAGGGGCAGGTTTGGCAGCGGGTTTAGCTGCAGGAGTAGCTGGCTTGGCAGCAGCAGGTGCGGGCGCAGGTGCAGGCTTTGGCGCAGGGGCAACCTCTTCCTTCTTAGGCTCTGGCTTTGCAGGCGTAGAAGGAGCAACCGCTTCAGCTGGCTTAGCTTCGACAGGCTTTTCTTCAGAAGGTTTTTCCTGAGGCTCGACGCTGGTCTCTGGTTGGTCTTTTTCCATGCTTTCTTCTGGTGAAGCACCGGAAGCTGGAATATCAAGACTGGCGCCATCAAGCTCTTTAATGACCATTTCTTTAATAATACCTACTTCTTGTCCAAGCATATCGAGAAGTAAAGCAAAATCCATATCGGAATTACGTGCTGAATCAACAATACCAGCTGTGCGTTCTGCATAGACTTGGATGTCTGGTAATTCAATAAAACTACATGCATTTTTGATGGCCACAAGGCAACGATAAATGGCATCGATGGAAGGCTTGTGTTCGCTGTCACCTTGCAGTGTTTCCATACATGCGCGAATGATTTCGAGCTGCTGAGCCACAGTGAGGCGGAACATTTCTCGGTCGTCATCATCGGTACCCATGGCAACCACCGCTGGGGCGACCACAGTTGTGCTATCAGTTTTGGCAGATGTGCCACTGTCGGTGTCTTCCGTGCCGTCACTCTCTTCGTACATACTTGCTGGAAGCATGACAGGGCCGCCGGCAAGGGCTACGCGTAACTGATGCAAGACTTGGCTTGTGTCTGGCGGTGTGGCAGTGCCTTCGCCGCAGTCAATGGCCTCTACCAAGAGCTCTAAAATATCCACCACAAAGAGAAGTAAGTCTATGAGTTCATGACTTGGCTGCACTTCGCCTTTGCGCATATTATTAAGTACAGTTTCTGCCTCGTGGGTAAGAGCATTGATTTCACCATAGCCAATAATACCGCTATTACCTTTTAGATTATGGAAGAAGCGGAAAATATCGTTGATGAGTTCATCTTGTCCTTCGGATTTTTCTTCCAAAGAAAGCAAGCCTGTATTGAGATTTTCTACGATTTCCCGTGACTCATCCACAAAGTCTTTGAGGTGGCCTTCACCAAAGGCTGTGAGCTTATATGGCTCACGGAAAGGAAAGGTAGAAATCCACTCTTTAGGACTTTTATCTGATTTTTTTAATGTTTTAGCAGTTGGGTTCGTGTCATCAATGGCAGAGTTTGCCATGTCGTCATGAGTTTGTGCAGATGGGGCAGGCATTGGGTCTGAGGCAAGTTGTGCTTCAGGCACAGGAGTTTCATCAACTTCTTGGACGGCAGCAACAGGTACCACATTGCCATTGTTTTCCATTAAACTATCAATTTCCGTAACAAGACCTTCAATGGGCACACCTTCGTCGGTGTTGTCGCTTTCCAAAAAGTCCAGCATTTGACGCAAAGCATCAGTGGAGGCAAGAATAATATCCATAATTCCGGACGTCATGGTCATTTTGGCATGACGAACTTCATCTAGGATATTTTCGCACCTGTGCGCGAGCTGATTAATTCGGTTAAGCCCAAGAAAACCGGACGCACCTTTGAGCGAGTGCATGGGACGGAAAATCTCATTGAGCAAATCAAGATTATCGGGGCATTTTTCCAGCTCCAATAAGTTTGGCTCAATTGTCTCCAGATGTTCACGTGCTTCTACTATAAAGTCCGCAAAAATCTCGGCATCCATATAATCTTGACTCATAATAAACCCTTAGGCAAAAATTATAGTAACGAAATCACCAAATAACGCTTATAAACTACTTATCGGTTATCCGAGTAACATCTTTATGTTTCGTACCATTTTTTCTGGCTGTGCTGGTTTTACCATGTAAAGGTTCGCGCCAAAGCTCATACCTTGCTGGATATCCTTTTCTTGGCCTTCTGTAGAAAGCACAATGATGGGCGTATCTTTGTAGGCATCTTGCTCGCGCAATGATTTAATAAAAGTAAAACCGTCCATTCGTGGCATATTAATATCGGAGATAATAAGATCCACTTGGGCGCCATTGAACAACTTTTCAAGACCGTCAAGGCCGTCTTCTGCTGTGGTGACTTTAAAACCTTCTGCCTTCATGACAAATGCTAAAAGGTTACGAATGGTTTTAGAGTCATCAACGACCATGATATGCTTACTCATAGTTTACCTCGAGATTGGAGAACGTGATTAACAATTTTATCAGCTGAAATAATACCAAATATTTTTTTCTCATGCTCAATAATGCCGCATATACATTCTACGCTAGAGCCAAGTTCCAATTCAATATTCCATGTAATATCTTTTTGGCTAATAATAAACATGTTTTCTATTTTATCAATAACCATGCCAAATTGAATACCTTTTCTCTGGCTCACAATGATGAATTTGTGCGCATTGTCTACCGTGGCTCGTACATTACTAAGAAGGTTTTGCAAATGTATAAGTGGCGTTACTCTTCCTCTTAAATTTATAATACCTGCCATAAAGTGTGGCATAAGTGGTAGTTGCATGGGAGGGGAAAATTTTACCACTTCGTGAACTGCTTCTATGGGCATGGTGTATGTTTGTCCAAGTACTTGAAAAAATACCATTTGTAGTTGAGGGAGGCTCTTTAACCCCTCTTCCAAAGCAGGCTCGCCACGGATAATGTTTTCCACACCTTGCTGCATTGTATAGGCATCGTCTAACTCAAAGCCTAAGGCTTTTGCCCCTTCGGTCCCCACATATTTAAATAAAAATGCCTGTTCTGCTGAGGTTAGGTCCATACTTTGAATGGTATCTGGCAAAGCAAAATCTTGGTCTTGAAAATATTGTTCAGGCGTTCTTACCATAATTTTATAACTTCTTCACTTAATTCATCATAAGATTGTGCACCACGGCAATCGGGAGCAATGTTATAGACAGAAGTGCCAAGGGCACTGGCTTCGCGAAAGCGCGTATCCACACCAATAACAGTTTCAAACATGGCTTTGTCCATTTTTTGGCGCATAAGTTCTAAAACTCTTGTGCACGCTCTGGCCCTTTTATCATACATAGTGGGTAAGGCTTTGTAGCGTATGGGGCTTGGTAGAACCTTATTTAAGGTTCGCAATGTATCAAAAAGCAATTTTAGCCCATGCAGTGCCAGAAAATCTGTCTGAATGGGAATAATCAATAAATTTGAAGCTACCAGCGCATTGACCAATAAAATACCCACATGAGGTGGACAATCTAGTAAAATATAATCATAATTGGGCTTAATGACTTCTAAGGCTTTAGAAAGCACCATGCCTTTGCCTTTACGGCTTTGTAAATCAAGCTCCAGCTCTGAAAGGCGTATACTTCCTGCAGCAAAGTGCATTTTATTGCCAGCCACAGGGCGAGCCAGCTTTTTCCAAATATCTGGCCATTCATAATCTTGAGCCAAAATAAGGTCGTGCAGAGTGACTTCTTGTTCTTCTGGATACAATTTAACGTGTAAGGATGCACACGCGTGCGGATCCAGGTCGAGAATAAGAACCTTTTTTCCCTTCCTCGCAAGAGCCATACCAAGAGTGAGTGTGGTGGTCGTTTTCCCCACTCCCCCTTTTTGGTTAGCAATGGCAATAACCTTTGCACTCATACAACAGGCCTAGCTTTGTTTACGGTAAACTATAATGCCTGTGTAGTGTTCTGGCGTAAAAGCGCGGCTTATACTATGCAAAGATTCTGAGTGCCCAATGTGCAATGAGCCTCCGGGTATAAGATTGTCATAGAATGCATTAATAAGGCGCTTTTTCATATCCGTATCAAAATAAATAATAACATTACGACAAAATAGAGCATGAGATTTATCTACGCGGCTCATTTGCATTTTGTCGTTAAGGTTAATTTGGCAAAAATTTACCAAACGCTTTACGTTGGGGTTGACAACAAATGTACCGTCTTTAGGCGTAAAGTAGCGAGATATTATGTCTTTAGGCGTTGTGCGTAAGGCGTATTCGCTATAAATACCTTGACGACCTGCTTGTAATACGGCTTCTGAAAGATCGCTGGCAGTTATTTTTATATCCCATTGAGAAATTTCAGACTTCAGTATTTCATGTAAGATAATGGCAATGGTATAGGGTTCTTCTCCAGTAGAACAACCGGCAGACCAAATGCGCAAGCGTTTTTTCCCTGCTTTGCGACATTCCTCAATGGTGTTTTTCATGATGATATCTTGAAAAACTTTTAGCTGCGGTGGATTTCTGTAGAAGCTTGTTTCATTGGTTGTTACCACTTCGAACAGGCGATTCAATTCAGTTTTTTTTGTAATGTCAAAACGCAAAAAATTGTAATATTCCGTATAGGATTTGAGTTTTAGCTCCTTAATCCGATTGCTGAGACGGTTTTCCACAAGATATTTGCGATTTTCCGCAATAAAAATTCCGCACTGCTGATAAATAAAGTCACGAAGTTGGACAAACTCTTCATCAGTAATTTTAAGCTCTTGCTTAAAAGGGGAGTTGGGGCGCTTGAATAGTGAAGACATATGTCTAGCCTGCCTTTATTTTTGCTATAGCTTCGGTAGCAGCCTGCTGAATCTCGGCAATATCACTTTGCACCAATTCCAGCAGGGCCTTAAATGCATCTTCTCCACCTACGTCTGTGAGCACCTCAATGATTTTGAGGGTCACCATGGGAGAGGCACTTTCACGCTTTTTAAGAAGTATGGGGACAATATCTTCCACATGTAAAGCTGTAAGGGCTTCGATGGAGCGTATGCAAACCCAATCATTTTCATCATCAAGAGCGTGAATAAGATGGGGTAGAACAGCAATGTTTTGTGAAGCCCCAAGCACATCAATGACCGAAGTGCGTACTTCTGGTGCTGGATCTTTCAACATGCTGTATAGAATTTCAAGGTGTTCTTGCATGATGAAGCTCTGTTGGCCAAAGGCTTCTACAGCCAATTGGCGGACAAGAAAGTTTTCATCTTGCAACGCTTGCGTAATGGCGGTGTAGTTTTCTTGCACACCAAAGGCACCCAAAGCATACACGGCCATCATGCGGTGCTCTTCATCACCACTTTGTAACCACTGCATAAAGTGTTCTGCAAGGTCTGATGTGTGTAAGCGAATGCACGCCTCTAGAGCTGCTTCCTTAACATCGGTATAGGGGTGCTCAAGGAAACTAAAAATTGTTTCTTGAGCTGGTTCGTAGGCAAGGCGTTCCCCAAGACAATTAATGGCGCTTTTGATAACATTTTCGTCATGACATTTTTGCAATACATTAAGTACAAAGGGGGCATCCTCAATGCTTGCGTGAACTGCAAGATATTTGGCGGCTAAGCGCTGGCTATCTCTGTCCATACTGTTAAAAATAGCTTTAAACTTAGGGATGCATTGATCACACTCCATATGCAAACAAGCCAAAGTGGCTATATGTAAGCGCGTTGGATTTTCAAGGCTTAAGAAAGAATCAAATGCATCATTAAAACCAATGGCTGCCAATGCGCTGATGGCACCTTGATAGATGTCACTTTCAGATTTGCGAGAGTTTTCTTCAAGCAAATTCATAATGGCTAAGGTGGCAGAAGCATCTCCCATGACGGATAGACCAGAAAGGGCAATTTGTTTTACGTCGTCATCTTCATCAGTAAGGGCTTGTTCTAAGTAACTTTTAAATTTGGCCTGTTCACTTTCTGCTATAAGGCATAATGATTCTGGACCTAAAATTTGTACAATGGTTTTTACGGTTTTATGACGTAAAATATCGGGAGCATTTTCGATGAATTTGAGCAGTAATGGTACCGCTTTAATATTTTTTAATTCTCCAAGGGCATCAATAATAATAGATGCAACCAGTGGGGAGCAAGAATTGAGAGACTGTACAAAGGTACTGATGGTGCTGTCTGCGCCAATTTTTGTAAGAGCTTCTACCACTGAGAATTGCACCCACTCTTCATCTTTCATGGCTTGATGCAATGTTTCTGCAGCTTCAGGAAAGGCAAGATGTCCAAGGCTCATGGCTGCCTGATAGCGAACGTTCACCTCTGGGTCTTTCAGCAAGGCTTCACATAAAGGTCCCACTGCTTGGCGGCTTTTACTGTGCCCTAAGATGTCAGACATAAATATGCGAATGTCAGGATCTTGATGGCGTAAGAGCGGGCATAGGGAAGGTACATCATCGCAACCTATTTCGCGCAAAATATCCATGGCGACGTTACGTAAGGAAGAATCATCGCTGTGCAGGTAGGGGAGCATTCTTTCCAAGACTTTAGGGCCGCGTATCTTTCGTAAAGCGTATTCGGCAGCTTCTTGAACACCCACGTTTCGACTTTGAATATGGTCGCTGAGCATGGGAATGGCATCCATAATGCCCAAATCGCCAGCTTCAAACGCTGCGCTACGAACAACATCGTGGTCGCGGCTTCTTAAGGATTCTAAGATAGTTAAAGCGTCAGTAGTAGTATTTGCGCTCATAATAGTTCCTTTTTGGAAAATTAACCTTTAACGGCTGTTATTAATGCTCCAGCCACAGCGTCTAATTCTAACGTTTGATCGGAGAGTTGTGCATCAACAATGGCTTTTGGCATACCATATACTACGCACGAAGCTTCATTTTGTGCCATAATATACCCTCCTTTTTCTTTAAGTGCTCGAATACCCTCAAGGCCATCGCTTCCCATGCCGGTAAGGATGAGGCCAATGGCTCTTCGTGGCATACATTTGGCCACCGAATGTATAAGTTCTGTGGCCGATGGTTTGTAAAGAGCTGAGGTAGGCTCCTCTGAAATTTCAAGTGTCGGTAGGGGCCCCTTCATACGCAGACGCATATGCTTGCCTCCTGGGGCAATGTAGGCATGGCCTGCTTTAGGGCGTTCTCCGTCGACAGCCTCACTCACGGTGATGGCGCAGGTGTTGTCTAGTCGTTTGGCAAAGGGACCAGTAAAAGCTGCAGGCATATGTTGAGCTATAAGTATTGCCGCAGGAAAATTTGCCGGTAAAGCTGAAAGAATCTTTTGAACTGCTGGTGGTCCACCTGTGGAGACACCTATTGCTATCATATCTCGCACACCGCGGCAAGGAGTAGTATGTGAATCCCTAATGTTAGTAGTGGTACGGCGTAGCTCTTGGCTTTTTTTCATACCAAAGCGCAACTGCATAAGGGGTTTTTTACGAGCAAGAATTTTAATTTTTTGTATAAGTTCTTTGCCAAAAAGCTCTTGCGAACTCTGTGATTTTGGCAAGAAATCTAACGCACCACACTCAAGTGCCTTAAGGGTTGTTTCAGCACCTTGCTCTGTTAGGGAGCTAATCATGATGGTAGGTGTAGGCTTTACTTTCATGAGTTCTTGTAAAGCTGTAAGCCCGTCCATGATTGGCATTTCAACATCCATGGTGATAACGTCAGGGTCTAGCTCTTTTATCTTGACAAGGGCGTCTTTTCCATTATGTGCTGTGCCCACAATTTCCAGATTCGCATCGCCAGAAATAAGGTGTTTTAAAGCCTTACACATGAAAACTGAATCATCAACGATGAGAACCTTTATCACTGAGTGCTCCTAAATAAAATGTAGCGAGGATAAACCCTAAGGGAGAAACATAGTATATTCGTTACCGAGAAAAGACTACCCTAGAGCGATAAAATTTACAAGGCATAAAAAGCTTTGCTATCTAACACTTAATATAAGGCTTTTTTTTGCAGAGGAAAGTACAATTATCTTAAATTTTGAAAAAAAATTTCAATGATTTTTCTTAGTACTCTTTATTATACGGAATCGTTTATGTATTGCCATTAAAAGAGAAGAGACAGAAAAATCGCAATTTTTATTTTAAGTAGTTTGAACAGTGTGAAAAATTTCATGACGCTGGTTTAAAAAGAGGAAACACTGTCAGACAGCGTTTCCTCTTAAGGATGTAATAGAATCTTATGAGTCTTTTTTAGATTGAATACTTGTCAAGCGCTCGTTAACGGCCTGTGAACCTTCGCCTGTGCTGAGTACATGGGCGAGTTTTTCAACCACATTTGTGTCATACGCATTGGTATTTTCACGTAAAATGTTCAAAGCTTTATCCACAGGCAATCCGTCACGGAAAGCACGCGGACTTACCATGGCACAGAAGGTATTGATAATTCCAAGTACACGACCATGCATACTAATCTGATCACCTTGTAACTTTTTAGGAGAGCCTGAACCGTCAAGTTTTTCATTCATTTGCAAAATGGCTGCCGGCACGGGTATACCAAAATCAATGGTGCTGAGAATATTATGCGCATATTCTGGAATTCTGCCAAGCTCGGCTTGTTCTTCAGGTGTGAGCTTGCCTGTTTTAGAAAGTAGTTCGCGCGGCACAAAGATTCTGCCAATCTGTGAAAGCACGGCAGCTGTGGCCAAAGTGTCTTTGTCTTTGCCTTCGAGGGCCATTTCATCTGCAAGTAATTCACATAAGCGACGCATGAGGCTGGAGTGACCCGCAAGGTAAGGGTCAACGCGTTCAATGGTGCCCACCAGAGCTTCAATGGTGCTCATTTGTTGCTTATTACGTTTTTCACTATTTTTACGGAATTCAGTAATATCTTGCATGGTGATAACCGCTGCCGCAGTGCTGTCTTCTTTATCTAAGAAGGGGAAGAGAGTGGCGCGGAAAAGGCGATCTTCACCTTTAATGGTGAGCACTAATTCAATGGTTTTGGAGTTTTCAGACTTAGCTACCACGGAGATGGCTTCTTGCACTTGAAAAGCTGCCTTCTCAGACATGAATGTATGTAGATTTTGTCCTTGCAACTCTTCAGCATTTTTCCCTAAAATTTCGCCAAAAGCACGGTTTGCAAGGTGTAGCATGCCACTGATGTCTACCATAATAAGACCAACATCAAGAGATACATTGATACTGTCGAGCAAATGCTTTTGCTTTCTAATTACTTGATAGAGTTTTTTGAATTCTTCGGCCACTGTGCGCTGTTCACGCCCAATCATAATCCACCAAACGAGAGCGAACATAAGCAGAACGCTTAAGCACAAGAATATACCGGCACCGTAGACAAGATTAAAAGCGCGATTAAGTTGAGCGTCCACCAAGGTGGCTGGGATTTCCTGTGTGACCATCCAGTTAAGGCCATCTACGCGGGAACCGATGGAGTAGACAGGCCCAAAGCCAGCGAGTGTTTCGCGGCGGCCAAAAGAAAGTTCTTTAGCGTCTGTGGCAAGGCTCAAAGAGGCGGGAGCTTCTTTGGTGCCATCGGAGCGTAAAACCTGCCATGTATCCCCGCTCAACTGCAAAATACTACTACGGATTTCTTGGCTTTGCCCAGATGTTCGGCTCAGAAAGTTCGCCAGTTGACCAGTAACTGGTGTGGTGATGAGAAAAGCTGCCACTGCTTGTGGCTTATTACTTTCGCCTTGCTCGGCCAAAATGGGAGAGGCGTAGTCGAGCATCATGCCTGTGGTGGAATTACGTACGGGAGAATAGCAAGTGGTATTGGTACTGGTTGCTTTTCTGATGGTAATGTCTTGCGCTTCTGAAATAGGTAGCGGACGTGGCGCAGAAGAAAGCAATGTGGTTGCTTGTGCATTGGTGATTCGCGCATCTTGCAAACCATTATATGACGTAAAGTCCAGTAATATATTGCGCATATGCGGCAATTGCTCAGCGATATAGGCCATATCCTCACTGGGTGCGTCTATCATTTCTGCATCATTGAGTAGTTTTACATCATTGGTATTCATGCTGGCAATGTCTTGCGCAAACAGGCGAAAAAGTTCGGATTCACTTACGCGTTCTGCCTGATTTTCAAGGCTAACGCGCCACAAGCGAATACTTTCTGCTGTAGTGTCTACATTAAGCTGTAGACGTTCTTGTTGTGAGCGCAAGATATCGGTTTTTTGTGCCGTATAAAATGTATGGCAAATGATGGCAGTAACGCCACAAAAAGCCAAAACAACACCACCAAAAATCACTAAGCGGGATTTTTTAGAGGTGGTTTGCACATTAGGTGTCAGCGCGTTTTGTTTTTCCTGGTACATGAGCTTCTCCGTCTATTTTTTTTTGGGCATTACATGCATCCATCTGTTCTTCTCATTGACAGAATACTGCGGAATGTAGTTGCGTATTCTTTTATGGGAAAGCACGTTTCTGGAAAGATTATCTAATATATATATATCACCATCAACATATACTGCTAAAATGGCGTGAGCAAGTTTTAAAATGGTGTCTTTTACAACGACGATACGCATGTCTTCCATGGGAAAACCTGCACTGCGTAGAGTAAAATATTTAGCAATAGCGTAATCTTCGCAGTCGCCTGACCGCTTTCTGAATTCGCTTGGGGTTGCCCAATAGTCTGGTGATTTATATAAGGAAGGGTCTTGTTTATAGGGCCATTGATTCCAAAAATTATTCACTATTTTCAGCTGGTCAAGCACACTTTTGCCTTTAAGCTTTGCCATTAAGGAATCCCAAGTGGTGCCGTGATTTAATTTTGAACCTGGCTTTAAAATATCATTTTTGTAATGACGATCTTTTACACTAAGCCACTGTTTCAGGCCCTTCATGGAGCCTTTAAATTCGATGGAGCCAAAAATTTTGGGCGTAGCAGCAGCATGAGCCATGCTGCCAGTATATTGGCAGAGCAACAAGCTTAGTAGAAAAAGTATGAAAATGCATACAGGCTTGACTTTTGTCGTATACGAACTTTGCATAATGCGCTCAGCTATGCCTAGGGATTACTTTGTTTCCAAGCTGTATAGTTGGCTAAAATGGATCCCATGGTCTTTTGCGTTTGGGTCAAAACATTATATTCTTTAGTTACTGTTTGGCGTGCTGCTTTCCCAATAGAGGCCATTTGCTCTTTCCTTTCAAGGAGAGAGACCACCATTTCAGCTAAGGCGTTGCTATTATTAGGATCATAAAGGAAGCCGTTTTTACCGTGAGAAATCACTTCGCTTATGGGCCCAGAGTCTCCAGCAATAACGAGGCATTCGCAACTCATGGCTTCAAAAATACCTGATGAAAGAGCCATGGGGGCTGAAAGGAAAATATGCACATCTGATGCTTGTAAAAGATTTCTGTAATCTTTGTGTGGGTGGAAAGGGATAAAATGTACTCGTCTATCATCAATGGCATAATTTTCGCTCAGCATGGTCAGCCATTTTTCTGTTTGGGGATTATTTGCAGCTGAACTTGCTGACATAATAAGAATATGCGCCTTGGGGCGTTGTTCTAAAATATGAGCAAAGGAGTGCAGAAATGCAGGGCAAGTTTGATTATTTTCCATGCTTCTACCTGAAAAAGTAACCAACTCTTCCACATGAGAAAGATCGCATCCCTCCACTGTAAATTTTACATTTTTTTGAGGTTTAAAAAAATCTGTATCAATGCCTTCGTGAAATACTTCAATGGCATTGGAGAGGATGTCTGGGTATAATGATTTTTGCCATTTTGTGGACGTGTAGGCCATATGACAATCGTGAAGACTATTCCATTGAAAAAAATTACGCACACGGTCTGGTGAAAAGTCTAGTGATGGGTGGGCTTTGCCTTTGCTAAATAGGGTGAAAGTATTTCCTTGCTCGTGGAATCCGTCGGCATAGATAACCAGAAAAGCCTTAGGAAAAATATCTTTAATATATAAAGAATATCCAAATCCAGCATTGCCAATAACAATATCAGGGATGAAACCTGTAGCTTTGAGACGCACAAGGGCATTGGCCATGTGCGTGGCACGACGTATGCCACGCACAGCTTCCAATTCTGCCCTGTCCTGTATGGCAGGAACAGGTGGTTGATTTATGAGAATTCGTCCCACTCCAGGAATACGAACATCGTTTCGTGATCGACCACTTACAAACAATACCTTAGCATCATCAAGAGCTGCAAAACGACTGGCGGTACCGCGAAAAGGACCTGGAAAGTTATGAGACAAAAATAACACTTTCATAAAGTATTAGCCTAGGAGACAACGCTCTTTCTTTGCAATTGCGCGATAAAGGCTTTACCTTCTTCAGTGGCTGAATAGGCATGTAAAGCCGCAATAACCTTGGGATCAAACATATGCTTATCTTTGTCTAGAAGCATAAGAGTTTCCTTCAGCGTTTTTGCTTTACGCCATACGCGAGGGCGTAAGATAGCGCAGAATACATTGGCCACTGAAAGGATACGTGGCAAGAAAGCAATTTCATCGCCTTGTATCTGATGTGGATAACCGGAACCATCTATGTTTTCATACATTTGACGGATAGTATCTTGAATGGGCAAACCAAAGTCGAAGTCTGAAAGAATGCCACAAGTTTTTTCTACGTGGGTATGAAGCATAGCGCGTTCTTCATCTGTGAGAGCGCCTTTCTTGTTTAGAAGCTCTTGAGGTAAGCTAAGCATACCAATTTGGCTTAATGATGCCGAAATCCGAATGGTTTTCACTTCCTCAGTGGTGCATTTTAAGTTTTCTGCCAATTTGACGCCTAAATCGCCGATGGCCTGGGAGTGACCGCATAGATAAGGGTTAACCAACTCAATGGCCATGGTGAGCACTTGAATTAGTTGGTCAACGCGAGCCTGCTCTTTTTCACGCTCCATAAGCATTTTGGTCACGTCGCGGTATACCGATACTACACCATCCACGCGATTTTGTGAGCCAAAATAAGGGGTACATACAGTTTGTAAATAGTACAACTCACCATGGATGGTCATTTTATCTTCAAAGGTATGCGTTTTTTCTGTGCGAACCACCTTATCTAGCTGCTTTTGCAAGCGTTCAGCCGCATCGGCATTGATGATATTACCTATTTTATAGCCATGTAAGCTATCAATATCGTGCTTCACCATCTTGGCAAAGGATGCATTGGCGTGTTGAATATTGCCTAAGCTATCTGTAAGTACAACGCCGTCTACCAAAGTGGCATTAATACCATTGAGAATTTGCTGTTTGGTATTTACATCGTCATAGAGAATGCGCATGTTTTTGGTAATGTCTTGTTCGCTACGATGCACAAGGAACCACCAACCAAGCCCGCCCACAATGAAAATGAGGAATATGCTACCGCCTACCAAAGAGTACATGATAATTTTAAAGTTATTATAAAACTCTTCAGCAATATAGGCTGGTATTTCGTGGCTTATGAGCAAGTCATGATCACGAACCGGAACACCCATAGAGTAGACTTCTTCTCTGTTGGAAAGGCTACGTTTCCCAAGGGAAAGGTTTGCATTTTGAGGTGCCAACCAGCCTGCTAAATAGCTTAAGCTACCGTCATACAAATTGGCATATTCTAAAAGTTCTTCAGAGTCTTCTGTCCATTGAAAGAGACGATAAGGTTCATCTGCATTAAGTTCATTTTTCAATATTTCGCCAAGCTTGTTTTCAATGGGAATAAAAAGCAAAGCGACAGAGACTGCTTCAGTGGGATCAAGGTCTGTGTACTCAGGTGGATAAATGGGATAGGCCAAATTAATCATAAGACCATTGGGACTATCATATATTTTTGAATATGTAGGTCTGTGCAAGAGTAATGCTTTGCGCATGACGCCATCTTGTAAAGGTGTCAGCGTTGCAATATGCGGAGAAGATAAGAATAGGGGAGTTAGTTCGGTGTCCCAAACACCAGCATCCACTATTTCATCTTCTTCATTCATGAATTCAGTAAGCTGTTGCTGTAGGGCGTCCTTGGTGCTTTCTAGGTCTAACTCGCCGGCGCCATCTTGTTTAGCCCAAGAGGGGATAGTGCCATCTTCCAGCTGCTGATTATGTACAAGATATTCAGCGCAGTATAAACGCAACATATCTCTATTTACATAGCGTCGTGTATCTTTTTCTATTCCATTAAACCAAAGGCCAACTTCACTAGCTTTGGTTGTGGCGTCAGCGTGAAGTGTAATCTCAAGGTTATGCTCCATACTT
Organism: uncultured Desulfovibrionaceae bacterium; assembly: GCA_964370835.1. GTDB lineage: Bacteria > Desulfobacterota > Desulfovibrionia > Desulfovibrionales > Desulfovibrionaceae > CAYJAD01. Next base: position 14,886 of record CAYJLO010000016.1, on the reverse strand, counting down.
TCTGAGGCATGGCGCAAAGTATACATGGCAAACAGCACAGAAGAACCTGTCACTGCAAGCATAATAATAGCAATGAGCACTATACCGCGATAGCGAGGAGTTGCAGAGAAATGAGCTTTTGACATGAGATTCTACCTTTCGCGAAGAGCGTTTTGATGCGCTTTCAAAATGGGTTTTAAAATATAATCCAAAATGGTTTTACGGCCGGTAAGAATATCTGCCGTGGCCGTCATGCCTGGAATAATTGGCAACGTTTCATCATGATAAATAATACCATTTTTTTGTGTACGCAATTTGGCAATGTAAAAAACTTCACCTTTTTTGTCTTCAATGGTGTCCGCACTGATTTGCTCTAATACACCTTCCAGGCCTCCGTAGACACCAAAGTCATAGGCAGAGAACTTTACCATGGCTTTTTGGTTGGGGTGAAGGAAGGCTACATCAGAAGGACGTACGCGTACTTCCACAAGTAGTGTATCGTCCAAGGGGACGATGTCCATGATGGGTTCACCAGGCTTAACAACACCGCCAATGGTATTGATGTGGATTTGTTGCACAGTACCATTTACTGGAGAACGCATGACTGTACGTGTTACGCGGTCACTGCCGGCAGAAACAGTTTCTTTAAGTGAGTTAAGTTCCGTACGATACTTATTTATTTCCTCAGTAATAGCCGCATCTAGTTCGGCTTTTCGGAAAGCGATACGTTGCTTGGCTTCGTTGGCTGCCGCTTGGGTCTTGGGTATGGAGGCAGCAAGACCGTTAAGTTCCCCTTCAAGATTAGCAACTTTTTGTTCCAAGTCCAAAAATTCAATACGTGAATAGTTTTTACGTTCTAAGAGAGGTAAAACGGTGTTGCGTTGTTCTATGGCTAACGTAAGGTTACGGTCCACAGAAGCTTTGCGGGTTTCTTGTTCTTCCACTTCTTTAATACGTTGATCGTATTGCGATTCCAAAAGACGTATCTCGCTTTCACGCTGTAAAATACGCGCTTGCATGATGGTAATCTGGTCTGCAATTACTTGCGGTGCTGATTCATGCATGTCCGCAGGGAAGTTTGGTTTTTCGCCGCTAAGTTCCGCCTCTAAACGAGCAATGGCAGCGCGGCTTTCCAAAGATTTTGTCAATGCATCTCTATAGGTAGATGCAGCCACTTCGTTATCAAGGCGAGCCAAGGGCGTCCCTTGAGTAATGATTTGCCCTTCGCGAACCAATACGGCTTGCAAAATACCACCCTCAAGGTTTTGTATAACCTGAGTGCCTTGCGATGCAATAACCTTACCTTCGGCGCGTGTTACTTCATCAACTTCGGCCCAAGCGGCCCAGCCAATAAAGATGAGAATGAAAAAGCCCGTGGCCAGAGAAAGCATGCGTGCTTGTTGTGTGGGATTGCGTTGCAGTGCTGCTTCCACAACGTCGGCATAGACCAACTCGTCGGGAAGAATTTTATCTTTTTCCTCCGATTGAGCAATACCTTCCTGCAATGGATTTGCCATGGGATTGTGTTGTTCTTTCGGCTTATTATTTTCTTGCATAAGTTACCTCGATGCTATCTTAACTGAGAATATCTACGTTAAGCTAAACGCCAACTTCTTGTTTTTGTTCAGTAGACTTACCCACAGATGATGCGCGTAATTTTTCAATGACCAAATCCTTGGGCCCGTCGGCCACAATGCGTCCACCATCCATAACAACCAAACGGTCTACAAGTTTTAGCATACTCATACGGTGTGTTACAAGGATAAGGGTTTTGTTTCTCATATGTTTCATTAAACGTGATTGCACGGTTAACTCTGAGGATGTGTCCATATTACTGGTAGGCTCGTCCAAAATGAGAACTTCTGGGTCACGCACTAGGGCGCGTGCCAAGCCAATAGCTTGTCTTTGACCGCCAGATAGAGCTTTACCTTGCTCACCCACTTGTGTCCCAAAGCCTTCGGGCTTTGTGCGGATGAAGTCTGTTACGCTGGAAATGGACGCTGCGCGAAGCATTCTTTGGTCACTGACGAAAGGGTCACCCAAAACAATATTATCGCGAACAGTTCCGTAAAAGAGTACAGTGTCTTGTGGCGCAAAGCCTACGCGTGTACGCAAGTCAGTTCCAGCCATTTGTCGAATATCAATGCCGCCAAATTTAACCGCCCCATCTGTGGGCTGATATAAACCAATAAGCAGACGGATGAGGGTAGATTTACCGGATCCCATGCGTCCAATAACGCCTACTTTCTCTCCGGGGGCAATATGGATAGAAAGATTTTCCACTGCGGCGCGCGCTGCATTGGGGTAGGCAAAGCTTACGTTTTCCAGTGTAAAAGCGGGGTCCAAAGGTCCGAAGTCCACAGTGGAGTTGGTGTCTCTGTCTTCGGAGGGCAGTGCCATAAGCGTATTCAGTGCATCCAAGGAGATACGTGAATTTTGGTAACGGGTAATAAGACCGGCCATTTGCATAAGAGGAGCCATGGCGCGGCCTGCCAAAATATTACTACCAATAAGGCCACCCATGGTTAGGTCTCCGGCAGCAATGAGGTGCACACCCCAAACTACCATACCTACGGTGACAAATTGCGTAATGAAAACTGAGAAACCCACGGCCAATGAACCGTATTTCTTGGTTTCAATATTGGCTTGTGCAGACTCTTCTACAACTTTTTCCCATAAGTGTTGCATGCGGGTTTCGCCTTGGCAGCACTTTAAGGTTTCTAAACCGTTAACAATTTCTGTAAGCAAAGCGTTTTTGTGCATATTTTGCGAATAGCTATTTTCTGCAGCGCGCTTGGCCAACGATTGTAGTAAAATACCTGCTCCAAACATAACAGGCATGGCTATGAGTGGTAAGATGATCAGTGGTCCACCGATAAAGCCCAAGAAAACGAGGAAAAGGAAAAGGAAGGGCAAATCGATACAAGATAAAAGTGTCGACGAGGAGAAAAATTCTCGTAATGATTCAAATTCACGCACGTTATTTACGAGCGCGCCTGTGGATTCTGGTTTATGATCCAACTGCATGGACAGAACTTTGTCCACCAGCATACTGGAGATAACAACGTCAGCGTTACGCCCTGCAGTATCGACAAAGTGGTTACGTAAGGTTCGTAGTAAAAAGTCAAAGAGATAAGCTAAGCTTATACCGATGGCCAAAACCCACAGAGTATCAATGGCATTGTTAGGCACAACTCTGTCATAAACGTTCATGACGAACAGCGGACTACCAAGGGCAATAAGGTTAATGATGACACTGGCAAAGGCAGCGTGGCGGTAGATGGGGCCATAGTGTTTGATGGCGTCCCAGAACCAGCGCTTACCCTGCGGGCGTCGGAATGACTCTATGCGTTTATCGCCTTGATTATCGACGGAGCCAAATACGGCATAGCCTGTGTATTCGTTGGCAACGCGTTCTCGATTTACCTGCTGAGGTTCATCGCCCATTTCTGGTAAAATGATGGTTGCTAAATGCTGAGATAAAGCTGTGAGTACGCAGGAACGCCCATTTTCTAAAATAAGTACACAAGGTAACGTGAGCGGTGAAATGTCGTCTAGTGTCGGGCGCTGCATAATTTTGGCTTGTAAGCCGGAGCGTGCTGCGGCGCGAATGCATTCCCCTGGAGTTACTTCTCCAATTCCAGCAAGACCAGAGTAGAGAAATTGCGGAGAAACGCTTTTACCGCGTAAGCGTAAAAGTGAACTTAAACTACGTAAAAGGGGTGGTACATAATCCACTTCCGCTGGAGCCACGGGCATGGCCTCGGGCTCATAGTTGGGCGGCTTAACTTCTTGCGTAGGAGGGGGTGGGGCATTTTGCGGTGCAACGGGCTGTGGTTGCTGTTCGCCCGTGAGGTCGTCGTCTTCTTGAACGAGAGCACTGGCCGAATTTTCATCCACTTGTGGCGCACTGAAAGATGGAGTTGTGGTTGGTTTGCTAAGAGCCTTAGCCTTCGCTTCTGGCGTTGTGGCAGCTACGCTAGGTTGCGTCGGACGAGCAACAGCTTGTGCGGGCATGGCAGATGGTGTACCCTGAGGCCCAGTTTTTTGACCTACACTAGGAACGACAGGAGCCTTGGGAGCTTGTGTCGGTTGAGTAGGGGCGACTGTTTTAGGCGCTTGCGCCATAGGCTGAGCTGAGGGCGCTGTTTTAGGAGCTTGCGCTACAGAAGATGCAGTCGAGGGCGCTTGCTTTTGTACAGGGTCTGGTGCTTTTTTTTCAGTCATAAATTTTTCTTATGGATTTGTACTCATGATTGAGGGATTTATCTGAGGCAGAAAATGGTATCTTTGCGATAGCACTTGTTTGTTGTCATTGTTGCATGATCCGTGTTTGTCGCTACAAGTTATGCTACAAGTTTTTTTGAAAGAGCTTTGCCTGTGTGGCAAAGGGGAAATCATAGTTGGCAAGTAGTATATAATGACCTTTAATGAATGAAAAAATCATCAAAACTAAAGCGTAGACTCGTCCCTCAATAATGTACGAATGAAATAGGTACTTGTCAACCCTAAAAAGAAAATCCACAAGCAACTAATAGTGTTACTTGTGGATTTTTGTAAAACGATATAAAGCGCTATTTTTTGTTTAATATGCTTTATTCAGCTGGCTTAACGAGTACCTGTTCAGCAGAGATGTTTAATTCAGGCAAGAGCAATCCGGCCAAGGCGTATAAACGGTATGTGCTGATGATGATGTTAGCACGAGCTGTGATGGCTTGCACTTCGGAATTGTACAATTCGCTTTCGGCGTCAAGTAAGTCGAGCAAAGTACGTTGGCCAATGATGTATTGCTCCATATAAGCATCACGAGTTTGGATGTTGTATTTGATAGCTTCGTTATGATAGGCAAGCTGAGCAATGGCTGTTTGGTAATCAGTCCAGGAGTTTTTGATGTCTAAGTTCAAATCATCCATGAAGCTGTATGCTGTTTGACGAGATTCACGCACGCGAGCTGCAGCAGCTTTGGAAGCAGCCACGTCGGCGCCGCTGTTGTAGATGTTCCAGCGCATGGTGCCAAGCACGTCGAAGCTAGCATTCCACTCTTCGCCAGCATACTCATAGCCATTGTTGCTGTAGCTTGGACCGGCTTCAATGTTGAAAGTGGGGTGGAATACAGCGTCACCAAGTTCTTTTTCGGCTTGAGCGGTGACTACATCTTCAAGGTAAGCAATAACCTTGGGGTTGTTCACTTTGGCAAGAGCCAATACTTCTTCAGGAGTGGTGAACATCTTTAAAGGTTGTTTGACTGGGCCTAAGCTGGCAGGTACAGGACTTTCAGTCAAACGGCTATAGGAGTTCTCACCTTGAATGAGGGAGGATCTGTTGTCTTCGAATGTAGAAAGAGCACCCACAAGGCGACCTTGTGTTTGTGTTACGCTGGCAAGAACGTCAGCACCGGTGGATTCCCGATCTCTGGTAAGAGCAAGGATTCTTTCGTGGGTTTGCACGTTTCTGTCGGCAAGTTGTAAGTTTTTTCTACGCCAGATAAGGTCCACGTGGGCAATGATGCCATCAAGAGCCAGAGTTGTGGCGTTGTCTATAACGCGAGTAGAAACCGAACGAAGTAAGGATTCGCTGGCGCGAACGCGGCTACGTGTGGCAAAGCCGTCCCAGATTGGCTGTGTAATCAAGAGCTGAACTTGACCTGTGGCAAACATATACTTGTCTTTACCAGTGGCACGAGTAGTAACAGTGCTTTGGTTGGTATAGCCAATATTACCAGTAATATCCACGCTAGGGCCATAGCCAGCCTTGGAGCTTTCAAGCTCATGAATGGCAACTTGGCGGTTTTCTTGAATAACCTTTAGTGCTTTGTGGTTTTGCAATACAGAATTAACCGTTTGCAACATGGATGTTTGTGCTTGGTCAGCTTTGCCCTCTTCAAAAAGTTCGTAAGGGCCACCGGATACACCGCTGGCTGCGCTGTAGGCTTGTGTGCCTAAAGCGGGAACGAGGCAAGACAGCAAAAGAGCTGTGGTGATTGATTTACGTAACATGGAACTACCTTCCTTGTGATAGAGTGTCTTCATGCGTTGAGTATAATTTTTTTTATTTTCTTTTACAAGAAAAAAATTTTTTTTTTTATAAAAGTGTTTTCTAAAAAAAACAGTATTTTGCATGAAAAAAAAATCTACAAAATACACATAGAATGCCTAGAGAATTTCTAGAAAGTGTTTTTATGTAGTGGATGCTCTTAATATTGTCAACGATATAGTAGGTAAATACCATTTTTTGTGAAAAATAGCTGTTTACTGGGTAAAAAGCAGGTGTAATTTGAAGTGGAGGTGAGAGTGATACTTGTGTGTTGAGACTTTTTTTAAAAACTTTCTTGTGTCATTTATATGAGTGTGCTATAAGAAACTTGCCTTAGAAAAAAAAGTTGAGTTTTGCACTTTTTCCCTTTTTTGGATGATTTGGAGAAAGTGAAAAAAGTAACTTGACATGTTGTTAGATTTTTCACAATATCAACTTGCGCATGATTTAGTTTTTTCGCGTGTGAGTGTACTTGCGGTAATTCTTTGTCTCATGCTCAATACAACGCAATTTTTTGGAGGTTTCGCGATGTCTAGATTGGTTCCCCCACATGGTTCTGAAGGCCTTGTTTGTCGTTTGCTTGAAGGTGCAGCTCTTGATGCTGAGAAGGCAAAAGCTGCCAGCTTGAAGCAAATTGAAATTTCTTCCCGCGCTAAAGGCGATCTCATCATGATGGGTATCGGTGGTTTTTCTCCTCTGAGTGGCTTCATGAATAAAGCAGATTGGAAAAGTGTTTGCGAAAGCATGACTCTTGCAGACGGTTGTTTCTGGCCTGTGCCTGTGACTCTTGATATTTCCAAAGATGTTGCTGCTACTCTTAAGGTAGGTGAAGAAGTGGCTCTTGTGCGTAAGGGTGAGCTTATGGCTACTCTTAAAGTGGAAGAAGTTTATGAAATGACCGACGCAGACAAAAAGTGGGAATGCGAGCTCATCTTTAAGGGTGAAGGCCCTGACTCTGAGAAGTTCTGGGATGTGGCTTTAGAAGATCACCCCGGCGTGAAAATGGTTATGGAACAACAAGAGTTCAACCTTGCTGGTAGCGTAAATGTGCTTTCACAAGGCGACTTCCCCACCAAATTCCCCGGTGTATATTTAACTCCCGCTGAACTTCGTGCTAAGATGGATGAGCGTAACTGGGGTAAGGTTGCCGCATTACAATTGCGTAACCCCATGCACCGTTCACACGAATATCTTGCCAAAATCGGCGTGGAAATTTGTGATGGTGTGGTAATTCACTCCTTGGTAGGCTCCTTGAAGCCCGGCGATATTCCAGCTGAAGTGCGCGTAAAGTGCATCGATACCTTGGTTGAACATTACTTTGTAAAAGATCACGTTATCCAAGCTGGTTATCCTTTGGATATGCGCTATGCTGGCCCACGTGAAGCTCTTTTACACGCCACCTTCCGTCAAAACTACGGCATCAACAACTTGCTCGTAGGTCGTGACCATGCTGGTGTAGGTGATTTCTACGGCATGTTTGAAGCACAAGATATCTTCTTGAAGCTTCCTCAAAATGCTGATCCTAAAAAGAACCTTCAGTGCATGAACTTGAATATTGACTGGACTTTCTACTGCAAAAAGTGCGACGGCATGGCTTCCATGCGTACTTGCCCACATGGCAAAGACGATCGCGTTATCCTTTCTGGTACCAAGCTTCGTAAGATGCTTTCCGAAGGCGCAGAGATTCCAGATCACTTCGGTCGCGATGAGTGCCTCGTGATTTTACGTGAGTACTATGAAAGCCTTACAGAAAAAGTAGAAGTAAAAATGCAACGTGCAGCTTCTGGCTCCACCATGTAATACCACTTCTTAAACGATTATATGAAGGGAGAGACCTTGTGTTTCTCCCTTTTTTTGTGGAAAAGAAAACCTCCCGCTGATGGCAGGAGGCACGACTAATGATAAACCTAGGATAAATTTTTACGAATTACACTTCAATTTTTTAAATGAACACTATCAAGTCATTATTTTAAAAATTACCTTGCTCCTAGATTTTACATCCAAGCATAAGCATATGTCGCAATTAAAGTTTTTTGGAAGGGCCTACCCAAAGGGCGCGAAGCGTTCCCGTTGGCGAGTTTGCGAGCCTTACGGGAATAGAGAGTGAAACGGGTTTGGTGGGAAACCTTTTTTTCAAAAAAGGTTTCCCACCAGTAAACTGTGCCAGCACTCTGACCTCCTCCAGTGGCAGGAGGTTTCTATAAAATTTTTTGGTGCTAGAGCCTATTTTTTCTTTTTTATGTGGCACTTAGACTCTTGCTCATTGTTTCCAAGAGCTTGTAAAAGTGCATCGCGATAGATTTTTAATACTTGCACGCGTGCGTAATATTTAGAGTTGGCTGGAATGATATGCCATGGGGCGTAACTTGTGTTGGTACGCATGAACATTTCATCGGCTGCCACTTTATAGTCATCGGCCTTCTCGCGATTGCGCCAATCTTCATCGGTGAGTTTATAGTTTTTCCAAGGGGTATTTTCCCTCTCTTTGAAGCGTGCAAGCTGTTCTTCACTGCTAATATGTAGCCAAAATTTTAAGAGAATATTTTTTTTGTTTACCAATTGCTCTTCAAAGTTATTAATTTCAGCATAGGCTCGCTTCCATTCATGATGCTTAGCAAATTTTTCAACTCTTTCCACAAGAACACGACCGTACCACGTTCTGTCGTAAATGGTCACATGTCCTGCCATGGGCACATGGCGCCAAAAACGCCATAAATAGTGGTGAGCTAGCTCTTCATCGGTGGGGGCGCTCACAGGAATTATGCGTGTTATGCGTGCATCCACCGCCGAGGATAAACGACGAATGGTACCCCCTTTACCTCCGGCATCCCAACCTTCGAAGGTCAGTGTGGAAGAAATACCCTGCTGATAGGCTTTAAACGTGAGCTGAAAAACTTCAGATTGTAATTTTTTGAGCTCTTTTTTGTATTCTTCACGTTCAAGGCTCAAGGACATATCAAGGCGATCAAGCATGGTGACGGAGGAGTCTGCTTTGAGTGCTTCTTCCAATGCAGGGCTTTCTTTAATTTGTTTTTCAGCTTTTTTGGCTTCTAAAACGCTCTCAACATGTGCAATGATGGCGCGAGCCACCGACACATGGCAAAATCGTTTATCATGTGCATCAATGATATACCAAGGGGCATAATCCCTATCGGTCATGGTGATGGTATCAGATACGGTGGAAATCAGCTGATGATATTTTTCTTCGCTGTGCTTATCGTAGGGAGTAAATCGGCAAACGCCTTGTTCCTTTTGGCGTGCTTTGCGGCGTTTACTGTGTTCTTCTTGTCCTAAATGTAGCCAGAATTTTGTCAAAGCATAGCCGTTGGCGGAGAGATTACGTTCAAATTGCACATGGCTATGCATGGCATTATGTAATTCAGTGGTATCAAGCTCACCATAAGAAGCTTTGCGGATAATTTCGTCATACCAGCCGCCAAAAAATATACCGAATTCGCCATAGGCTGGTAGTTTAAGCCAGTAGCGCCATGCATCGGGGCGAGAGGTTTCCGCCTCATTGGTTTTCCAAAAGGTGTGATTGCTTAATTTTTTTGTATCTACCCAAGAGGATAAAGTATTGACTAAATCGCCACGACCAGATCCATCAACTCCTAAGATGGTTATAAGAACCGAAACTTTATATTCTTCACACTGCCTTTGTAATTCAAAAAGCCTCACTCGTAATTCATTTTCAGTATCTTTATACGCTTCACGAGAATACTTTTGACCCAAAATCATGGTCTTAAACATAAAATTCTCCTTACAAAAAGGCCTACCTTATGGAAACCTCACCTATGTAAGATTCTCTTGGACTTTTTGGTTAAAAATTATGCAAATAAACATACATAAAGATAAATCTTGAATGGGTGAACGTCAAGGGTTAGAAGATGGTTTTTCTTGTTAATTTGCTATATTATAATAAAGTAAAAGCAATGTTGCTTTAGGGATGAAAAGCCTTATATGGCAAAAAATGGCAGCTTGTTTGAAAAGAATTTTTAAAAGGGTATAAAACGGGGTAAGCCCCCTGCGTGTGAAGTCGCAGAGGGTTAGGTATGGAGTTGTTGCAGTGAGTTTTTTTACATGTGTTAAAGTTTTTTCTTCAAAGCATGCCTCATAAACAGAGAGCGTTGTTACTTTGCTGATGAATCTAAGCTGTACGCACTTCAGTACCCATGCTTAAAGTACGTTCGATGGCAGAAATGCTAAAATTTTTCATGATATGCAAATTTTTCTTATGCTTTTTGCACAGGCTCTTCACTTGTAAACATGCAGAATGGCTATTGCAGTTCACTGGGCAGAGAACCATGTCGGCTCTGAGTAAGCAATTTTCTAATTTATTACCACCTTTGCGCAAATGCCCTGCATGATACTCAAATATATGTCCTTTCGCTTCAATGGCTTCACGGTAAAGGGGTTCCATACGCTCGATTCCGCCCACAATAAGTATGCGCTTTGGGCAACTAGCACATAAACAAGGTTCGCTACAAGTACTGCAGGCGGATGGTGCTACAGCCATGCTGTTCTGCTTTTTGCTCCAATTTTTTGGCGCTTGAACTATGTCTTTTTTTATTTTCTTAGCCATAATCACCTCCGTGTCTGTAGTGTATGAGGTGTTATATTGAAATTGAAAATAAATGTCAATATTATTTTTTAAGAAAAAATGTACAAGCCGACGTAAGTGAGTAGGGTACCGAAAGCTATGTGTCCAAAAATAAAGAAAAAAAGTTCTTTATAATAAGCCTTGATCCATAGCGAATATATATCAAAAATAAAGGTGGAAAAGGTGGTAAAAGATCCAAAAAAACCTGTGAAAAGGATGACTCTCTCTGTTTCGCTTAAAAGAAAAAGATTTTCGCTAGGCCCCATGGTTAGCCCAAGACCCAGACAGCCCAAAAGATTTACCACCATGACAGCCCAAGGAAAAATGGTGGGAGAGTGGGATATGCGCATAATAACATTTCCCACAAAGGTGGTGATGGTAAAGCGCAAAAAAGCCCCTGCGCAAACGGCAAGGGCAAAAGAAAAAATGTGTGTATTACTTATATTGTCCAAGAACTATTCCTTATTCTTAGTGTACATGCGCAAAGCCGGCATGCCCACATGGAGGGTGGCGGCGCGTTCTTGCAGGGCATCGCTTTCGGGGCGTAGCCATGTTTGTCCGTGCAAACTATATTCTTTGGCCGGCAATAGTGCCGTAAGGGTGGCGGAGCTGGTGATGGTGCCCTGAGTGCGCGGTAAAATGGTTCTTTTAAGGAGGTTATGGCGAATGCCCAAGGTATGGGTATGGGTGAAAAAGGCATGTTCCACCACAGCATGATGTTCTGGAAGGCAAAGAACGCGTAGTAGACCGCTGGGGCGATTCTTTTTTCCAAGGCCGGAAAGCCATAAAACATCCACCACTTCAGGCATGGCACTTAAGGCTGTGAGGCATGCACCTAGTTCTTCACCATTAAGATGATCCACATGGCTTTCCAATTGAAGGATGTCTTCTTGTGTTTGCTCTGCATCACTTTTAATGGTGTCATCTTCTTGTATGAGCCATAGGCGTAGACCTACGGGTGCTTGGCGTGAACCGTAACCTGTTCCAAGGCCACTGCGAGTTCCGCTGGGGGGAAGGGCAAAACTTTGCCCAAGCACATGAGCCAAAGCAGCTCCGGTGGGGGTTACAAGCTCGCTTTTGCTCAGCCATTCATGGCGAGACCAAGTGTGACAGATGGGTTTATCTTTAAGTAAAAAGGCTGTGGCAGGTGCCGGTAAGGGGAGGAGGCCATGCTCGCATTCCACCGTACCTGTAAACCAAGGCAGCGCAGAGCAGATTACTTTTTGTACCCTCAGTTGCTCAAGGCCCCATACAGCCCCTAAAATATCCACCACCGTATCAATGGCACCCACCTCGTGGAAATGTACTTGCTCCTTGGGGATGGCATGGGCGTGGGCTTCGGCCAGGGTAAGGGCGTCGAGCACGGCCAGGGCTTGTTCTCGTACCCAAGGAGAAATATCCACTGCGGAAAAAATTTTGGCTATATCCGATGGATGGCGTAGGGGTTGCTCCTCTGGCCAGCTCACATCCACGCGAAACCCGGGACCGGCAGCGCGATTTTCTTGCCAGGTTTTAATTTGGCAATCTATACCCACCTTTTGTAACATGCCCTCTAAAGGAGCAAGGTCAAGGCCCAAATGGCATAATGCACCAAGGAACATATCGCCGCTTATGCCGGCTTCGCAGTCACAATATATATACATGGGAACCCTCATACTAGGATAAAAAAATAAAAAAAGACTCTGGGGCACTTGAAGCGCGTCCTGTGTGAGTATATAGTGAAGTACACATTTATAGCAATGACAATGTGGCATGGGCTAAGTTACGTTTGCGTCATTTTTGTCTTGCCAGTATAAAAATTTTAGAGGAGGCTTCTATGCTCATTAAGCATTGGATGACCAATGAAGTGATTACGGTTACTCCCGAAACTTCGGTGGTAAAGGCCAATAAGTTGATGAAAGACCATAATATTCGTCGTTTGCCCGTGTTGGATACCGAAGGGCATGTGGTGGGTATTGTGTCTGATAGAGATATTAAAGACGCATCTCCGTCTCAAGCAACTACCTTAGATATGCGCGAAATGATGTATTTACTCTCTGAATTGAAGATTAAGTCCATCATGACCATCAATCCCATATGTGTAAGCCCCGATGATAATATTGAAAAAGTAGCCATACTCATGGAAGAAAAGGCCTTTGGTGGCTTTCCCGTGACAGAAAATGACAGGCTTGTGGGTATTATCTCTGACCACGATATCTTTAGAGTGCTCATTAATATTACCGGTGCCCGACAAAGTAGTCTGTTCATGGCCTTTGGTTTAGAAGAAAAGGTGGGGGCTTTACGTCCCATTTTAGATGTTTTTGTTGCACATAATGTCAATATAATTTCCATATTGACGGATACCAATGTGAAATCCGGTGAAAAGGTTGTTTTTATTCGTATTGAGCCCCTTGCCACAGAGGCAGAACAAAAAACACTACTTGACACTTTTGAAAAAGAGCATAATCTTTTGTATTGGAACTAGTCATCAAAAGCATGGCTAAGTGAGTGGATTTGAAAAGTTATCACGAAAAATTGCAAAATACTCACAAAAAAGTTGGCCAAGCGACTTGCCATTTTGTGGATAATGTGGCAATTAAACTTTCAGTTATGGTGCGTAAGCACATCTCGTTTGTCGAGGTTTTCTATCCTCAGATTGACTGTAGGGTAGTTGGTATACCAACGTCATGTTGGGATAAATGTTAAGTAAATGTCCAAGGAGGACAAGAATGGCTGAGATTACTTATAAGGGCAAGAGTTTTGAAGTGGATGAAGACGGCTTTTTGCTTCGTTTTGACGACTGGTGCCCTGAGTGGATGGACTATGTAAAAGAATCCGAAGGTATCACTGACATCAATCCTGACCACCAAAAAATTCTTGACTTCTTGCAAGACTACTACAAGAAGAACGGTATCGCTCCTATGGTGCGTATCCTTTCCAAGAACACTGGTTACAAGTTGAAAGAAGTTTACGAACTCTTCCCTTCCGGTCCTGGTAAGGGCGCTTGTAAGATGGCTGGTCTTCCTAAGCCTACTGGCTGTGTGTAGTTCCTAGAGCTCATCGAATTATTAAAGCGGAACTTTCTTTGGGAAGTTCCGCTTTTCTTATGTAAAATATTTTTCAAAGGTAATTTTCGTGCATATTGTGCTTTTTGAACCGGAAATTCCCCCCAATACGGGGAATATTGCGCGCCTTTGCGCTGCCACCGCCACAGAACTTCATCTCATCGAGCCCCTTGGCTTTTCCATATCCGACAAACATTTAAAACGTGCCGGTCTTGATTATTGGCCCCATGCTAAAGTGCAAACATGGCCCAATTTTGCGGCTTATGTGGCTGGAGCCGGGCAGGGGCGTCGTTTGGTGATGACTTCCTCCAAGGGGGGAGATCCCGTGCATCGCTTTGACTATACTGCACAAGATAGCCTTATTTTTGGGCCAGAGACACGTGGCCTTTCTCAAGATATTTTGACTCAAGGGCATGGGCGTGTGCGCATACCCATTCGCGGTGAAGTGCGCTCCTTAAATCTTTCCACAGCCGCTGGCATTGTGCTCTATGCGGCCTTGGCCCATTGTGATCTCTTAGATATGTAGCTAGCTATGGCAGAACGGTACCTCATTCCACATTTGCAAGGCCAGCCCATGCACCGCACAGAGATGACCATCAAGGGCAGTCTTTTTTTGTGTTCCATGGGCCATGCCAACACGGTGGAAGGGGCTCGCGCCTTTGTGGATGCGGTGAAAAAAGAATTTGCCGATGCCACGCATAATTGTTGGGCCTTTGCGGTGGGACCACCTAAGGACACCGCAAGGGTGGGCTTTTCAGATGATGGAGAGCCCCATGGCACCGCAGGGCGTCCCATGCTCACCGCTTTGCATCATAGCGGCGTTGGGGAATTGGTCTGTGTAGTGACGCGATACTTTGGCGGCATAAAATTAGGCACGGGGGGACTTGTGCGCGCCTATCAAGGGGCTGTGCTGGATAACTTACAAACCCTCGCCACCAAAGAGCGCATCACTCCTGCTTTTATGCATATTGTGTTTGAATATTCGTATATTGTCTTATTTCGACGTCTTTTGCCTTCTTTTGAAGCAGAAATATTGGAAGAGCATTTCACTGCCGATGCCGCTTTCACCGTGCGTTTGCCTGAGGAGCATGTACCGGCCTTTACAGAAGAGTTGACCAATATGACTGATGGCATGGTGCTCATAGATGTTATTGAAATGAAATGATTTTTGTGGGGGAGGGAAAAACCTTTTTGCGAAAAAGTTCTTTCCCTCCCCCACACCCCCTCCCT
>CAYJLO010000015.1:0-43724 GCA_964370835.1 uncultured Desulfovibrionaceae bacterium | reverse complement strand
TTAGTTACTTTTTGTGCTACATCAGACATAATAGCCTCCATACGCATTTTGTCGTGTTTTTATTAACAATACATGCCGCCATTGACGGCAAGAATTTGTCCCGTGATATATTTAGCCTTGGGAGAGGCAAGAAAAGCCACAGCATGGGCTATATCTTCCACTGTTCCCATACGCTTTAAAGGTATATCGTTTTCATACCCTTTGCGAATTTCTTCTGGTAAAGCGGCGGTCATGTCGGTTTCGATGAAACCGGGAGCCACCGTGTTTACCGTAATGTTGCGGCTGGCCAATTCCTTGGCAGCTGCCATGGTCATGCCATGCATACCGGCTTTAGAAGCGGCATAGTTCACCTGCCCCGCATTGCCTTCTTGACCCACCACAGAGGAAATATTGATAATGCTTCCGTGGCGTTGTTTGCTCATGATTTTACCGGCTTCGCGTAAGCAAATGAAGGAACCACGTAGATTGGTGCCCACAACACTGTCAAAATCGGCATCTTTCATGCGAATGAGGAAACCGTCCTTGGTGATGCCGGCATTATTAACCAGCACGGAAAGTTCCACTTTATCTTTAATATGTTCGGCAAAAAAAGCAGTAATGGCTTCGCCATCGCTCACGTTTAGGCAAAAAGCTTCGGCTTTTCCGCCACGATCTTTAATGCCATCGGCCACTTTTTGTGCTTCTTCAGGCTTGCTTACATAGGTAAGGTATACTTGAAATCCATCGGCGGCCAAGGTTTCGGCAATGGCCTTTCCTATACCGCGAGAACCGCCAGTGACAAGAGCAGTTGGTATTTTTTCACTCATTATTCTATCCTATCAAGTGGTCTTTATAAGGCTACTTTGAAATCTTACGTTTCATATCTTAAATGAGCGTAACTTTCAAGATACAATATGGTCAAAAAATTATGCTTTACACATCAAAATGCACTAAAGCACAACCCCAAGTGAAGCCGGCACCCACCGAAGCCACCATGGTTCTTTTGCCTTGCCCCACTAAACCTTGCTCGCGAGCGTCTTGTAAAGCCAAGGGCACAGAGGCCGAAGAGGTGTTGCCAAACTTATGCACATTGGCAAAAACTTGCTCTTCACGAAGCTTCAGACGCGAGACCACCGATTCAATGATGCGCAAGTTAGCCTGATGCGGCACGTATAAATCAATGTCATCCAAGCTCAGACCGCTTTGATCCAAAACTTCATGGGCCACGGCCACAAGGTTACGCACGGCATGTTTAAACACATCGCGACCTTGCATTTGTAAAAAGAAATCTTCGCCCACAGGGTCGCCAATTTTACAAGCCCATGCGGAACCGCCACCGATGGTGATGAGATCCCAAAGCTTACCGTCGGTGTGGCAAATGATGTTGCTTACCTTGGCCACGGCCTTTTCGCCATTGGGTTTTGCCTTACTGGAGCGTAATACCAAAGCGCCGGCGCCGTCACCAAAGAGCACACAAGAGGTGCGATCGTTCCAGTTGAGTTTGCGAGTTAAGGCTTCAACACAAACAAGTAAGATAACGGCGTCTTCATGCGCTTTTAAAAGAGCATCGCCAATGGATAAACCATAGAGAAAGCCGGAGCATGCGGCGTTGAAATCCAGCGCCATGACGGTGCCACAACCAAGCTTGTGTGCCACAAGACTGGCGGTGGAGGGGCAAACATATTCGGGAGTACAGGTGGCCACCAAGACATGGGTCACGTCTTTGGCCTCAAGGCCGGCTTCTGCCAAGGCCTTTTGGGCAGCCTTTGTGCCTAAATCGGAAGCATTTTCCCCTTCTGCCAAGATATGCCTTTGCTTGATACCTGTGCGCGTGGTAATCCATTCATCATTGGTGTCCACCATGCGACTTAAGTCTTCATTGGTCAAAATACGTTCGGGTACATGGGTTCCCAAGCCGTGAATATGGCATGTAGTCGTCATCGTACTGGTACTCTTTAGGTTTGCGCTTGCTTTTATACTGCAAGCTTGGGGATAATGGATAGGGTTATGGTACAGAAGATATTATAGGGCGCGACTAAAGCGCGTGAGCTCATCATTGGCCATGATGGTTTGCGCAAGGCGCGTGTTGGTTCCTTTACGAATAAAGGTTCCGCCCATCTTGATGGCGTTACAAATGGCCTTGGAATTGGATTTACCGTGACAAACCAAGACTAAGCCTTGCAGGCCCAACACAGGGGCACCGCCGTATTCGGCATAGTCCACGATTTCTCGAAATTTCTTAAAGGCACCCTTGGCAAGCAATGCTCCAAGGGTTGGTAAAATGCCAGAGCGCAATTGCCTTTTTAAAATGCGAATGAGCGACATGGAAAGTCCCTCGCTCATTTTCAGCACCACATTGCCCAAAAAGCCGTCGCACACCACCACATTCACCTCGCCTGTGAAAAGGTCTCGCCCTTCGCAGTTCCCGGAAAAGTTGAGGTTTTGTGCCATTTTCAACAGGTCGTAGGCTTCTTTTACCTGTATATTTCCCTTGCCTTCTTCTTCGCCAATGCTGAGCAAGGAAATGCTTGGAGCGTCATATTCTAAAATATCGCGCGCAAAAGCATCACCCATGAGTCCAAATTGGAAAAGATGATAGGGGCGACAATCCACATTGGCACCGCAATCCAAAAGCACAAGAGGTTTTTTTTCTGTGGGCAAAAGCGCAGTCAAAGCGGGACGTTCCACACCTTGGATACGCCCTACAATAAACATACCGCACGCCACAGTTGCACCGGAATGCCCGGCACTGACCACAGCATGAGCTGCTTTATCACGCACAAGACGACAAGCCACCTGAATGGATGCGTTCTTTTTACGACGCAACACGTCCGAGGGCTTTTCGTTCATATGGACCACATCATCGGCTTGGACAATTTCATAACGCACGCCAGTTGTATCCAAAAGAGCAAGCTCCGCCTCGATCTTGGGGGTATCACCCACCAAGAGCACGGTTAAGTCATGCAATTTGGCTGCATCTATGGCGCCCGGTACCACAATGGAGGGGCCAAAGTCCCCCCCCATGGCGTCCACGGCAATGATGGGGCATTTTTCCATTAATTCTGGTCGTCAGAAGTGGAAATTACCTTGCGTCCTTTGTAAGTACCGCAGCTGGAACATACTGCATGAGGCACAGTGGGCTCACCGCAGCTGCAGTAAATAACAGTGGGCACAGCCACACGGTCATGGGAACGACGCATACCTTTTCTGGAACGGGATTTTTTGTTTTGTTGAACTGCCATTGTATTCTCCTTAGCAATCGAAACCTATTTCGATTTGGTAATTTTCAATGCACGTAATGCCGCAAGTCTGGGGTCGCCCTCTTCTTGGGTACACGTACAGGAATTTTCATTTAAGTTGACGCCACATGAAGGGCAAAGGCCCTTGCATTTTTCTTGGCACAGCGGACGCATGGGCAAAGAAAGCATAAATTCTTCCCAGCAAAGCAAAGCTAAGTCCAGCATGGGCATGGAATTTTCCACAACTATGCGGCTGTCGCTGTCCATGAGGGCGTCAGCAAAATCTTCATTTTTGTCATCATCTTCGTTTTCGAAGGGGATGGCTTCTCCGGGAATGGCTTCAAAATTATCAATGTCATGATCAATCAGCGTTGCGGCTTGTTCGGCGCATAAATCGCAATTTTGTGTCACATGCCCGGTGAGCTTTCCGCGCACAAGGCATCCGCCCTGCACTGGAAGCAAGTTAAATTCCGCACGAAGTGGCGTAACTATTTGACAATCCACATGTAATTCTTTCATAGGCTCGGCCCATATACTAGCATCGTCCACCACTATGTGGCGTCCGGTGGGGGGAATGTCGTGAATTGATACAAATAATTTAGCCATAAATAACCTCGTGAACTGTGCCTTTTACATGCAGCCCCCCTGCTCTGTCAAGAGAAGCAAGGGTAATTTTTACGAATTTATTAAAGGTTGCATGTGTGCCCTTGAGGCAAGTACAATAAATTATGCCAAGACGCAATGATTTTTTACCCCTATGGCGCGCAAATTCTTTGGCTTTGCATCTTTTTTGTAAGGTGCTTTATTCGCCTTGCGGAGTATCTTCGCTCATAGAGTCTATAAAATAAAAATCTTTTTTCTGTGCATTTTTTTAGATGACACTTTAAAGACTTTTTTCTCTTGTCCATAAATAAAGGGCGTGAAGCCGGCCAAAGCCCTTTAATCACATCTAGAACTCACCCTTTACACGCATTATATGATGACTTATCTTATGTTGATACGGGTTGAGTAATTCTGATGTTTTTCTTATTAGGAATTACTTGCATTAAGAAAAGGTTTTTGCTATAAGGTGTCTTACTGAGCGCACACGTCATGCGCATTCCTCCAACCTTAACCTATTTAGGAGCATATAATGAAATCTTTGAAAGGCACACAAACCGAAAAAAATATCCTCACCGCCTTTGCCGGCGAATCTCAAGCTCGCAACCGTTATGATTTTTTCTCTTCCCAAGCGAAAAAAGACGGCTTCCGCCTTGTTCAAGAAGTATTTGCCGAAACATCTGCACAAGAAAAAGAACACGCCAAGCGTCTTTTTAAATTCCTTGAAGGCGGAGATGTGGAAATTGTGGGCGCTTTCCCAGCCGGTATCATTGACTGTACCGAAAAGAACCTCATTGCTTCTGCCGCCGGCGAAAAGCATGAGTACGAAGAAATGTATCCTGAAATGGCTGCCATTGCCGAAAAGGAAGGCTTTAGCGAAGTGGCTTGCGTCATGCGCAATATCGCCATTGCGGAAGAATTCCACGAAAGACGTTTCCTCATGCTGGCCAAAGAAATCCGCGAAGCTTCCATGTTTAAGCAAGCTCAACCTGTCATTTGGCGCTGTTTGAACTGTGGTTGGTTGCATGAAGGTCAAGAGCCTGCCCATCTTTGCGGTGCCTGTGCTCACCCTGTGGCGCACTTTGAAGTGCTCTACCATACCTATGGCTAAGCCCATATACGCAAGAGTTTTAGGCTGGGGAAACCCAGCCTTTTTTTGTGGGTAAAATCTGCTGGGGGAAACCTTTTCTGTAGAAAAGGTTTCCCCCAGCCCCCCATCCAAAAAACTTTAACGGCGACAGCACGTCAGCTTTGAAAAGAAAATTTTGCCGCAATGGTAATTAAAAGAAAGAAGAAGTGTATAGCCTTTAGTGTAAAAGTCATATGCAAAGCTTATCAACATTGTGAAGAAGCTTCTTTCTGAAGTCCTCCTTAAGCAAGCTCCCCCTTGACGAAAATTATCCCGCTTGCTAATTTTATTATCAAAAGTGGAGGCGCCATGTTTTTTCCTGTTGCCGGCATAGAAGTAAACCCTCTCGTTCCCCCTTTAGTGGCCTTTTGTATATCCTTTGTGGCCTCCATGGGTGGCATTTCTGGTGCTTTTCTATTGCTTCCTTTCCAAATGTCTGTGCTCGGTTATACACACCCATCAGTGAGCGCCACCAATCAATTGTTTAATATTGTGGCCATCCCCAGCGGGGTTTATCGTTACTGGAAAGAAGGGCGCCTTGTGTGGCCCTTGGTGTGGATTGTGGTGCTTGGCACTTTGCCCGGTGTTTTCATTGGTGCCTATGTGCGCATATTACACTTACCAGACCCCACTCACTTTAAGCTTTTTGCCGCCGGCGTGCTCTTTTATCTTAGCTTGAAAATGTTTCGCGACATGCGCAACGCATCCACAACACCACAACAAGATGAAGAACTGCAAAAAAAACTAGCTTCCAGTAGCAGTCAAGGAAAACAAGATATTCACATTAATTTTAAGACATTAAGTTTTCGCTTTTACGATACACAATACGACATTCCTTTGTGGGGGGTGTTCTCCTTAAGCTTTCTTGTGGGCATTGTGGGCGGCATTTATGGCATTGGCGGCGGTGCCATCATTGCGCCTTTTTTTGTAACCTATTTCAACTTGCCCATATATATTGTTGCCGGTGCCACGCTCATGGGTACCTTTGTGACCTCCATAGCAGGCGTGGCTTTTTTTGAACTCATGGCGCCCTTTTATCCGGAGTTTTCCATAGCGCCCGATTGGATGCTGGGCTTGTCCTTTGGCGTTGGAGGTACTTTGGGCATGTACCTTGGCGCTCGCTGCCAAAAACATATGCCGGCAAAACTCATTAAAAAAATACTGGCCGGTGCCATGCTACTTACGGCTTGCAAATACACCATGGATTTTCTCTTGGCATAATAATATGCATAATTTTGTTGACAGCCATATACCCTTGTGCTAAATCTCCAATCCACGCGAGAATGGCGGAATTGGTAGACGCACTGGACTTAGAATCCAGCGCCGTACGGCGTAAGAGTTCAAATCTCTTTTCTCGCACCACCATACATATAATCTATCGGAATGATAGACAAAATAAAACCCTCTTGAGTTGCCAGTAATGGACTTATTCAAGAGGGTTTTTGGTGTACTTTAATCCAGTAACACATAAGCCACTATAATTTTTAACTAAAACTCTGGAATATGACTTTTACTAAAGCTTTGAATCCATTGTCAGCTCGAACTTTTTGTGAAGCATGTAACCTCATGTTTTTCAATACATCTTTTATGTGTTACTTTCTACTCGAACTTTTAATGGTGTAGTTTTAGGTGTAGATTGGTGTATATCTTATCTATTCCCTAATAACTTAGCCGCGTTATGTAAATCTTTAGGGCTAAAGTGTGCATAACGTGCCGTGGTTGTAATTGTTGTGTGGCCCATCCATTCTTTAATGATGGGCATTGTGACGCCAGCCTGACTTAAACGAGTGGCGCATGTATGCCGTAGCATATGAGGAATAAACTGAGGGTCATCGCTCATGCCCATATGATAGCGTATAACGTCCCATGGGCGACGTAACCAGACCGTACTTCCTTTTGGGAATATACGTCCACTTCCGTTCACTTCGCGGATACGACGCTCAATGACAGGACGTATGGTATCCACTATAGGAATGGTGCGTGGGTGTTTGTTCTTGGTTTTCCACGCTGTCAATGTTCCTTGTACAAGGTCAATATCACGGCATTCAAGACGCCATAATTCACCACAACGAAAGCCAGTGTATAAAAGCATGAGTACAGCATCAGCAATATCTTGGGATACCACTTGCTCAATGACTTCCTTTAGCTTGTCCTCTTCCTCTTTAGTAAGGAAGCGGATACGGTGTTCACCTTCGCTACGTCTGGGCATCTTTAATAAGACAGGGATTTTCCCACGTTCATGCGCGGTACGAAGGATACGTGATAGACATGCCATCTTTCTGTTTACCGTAGCACCAGAGTTACCTTTATCGTTAATGCAGTGGGTGATAAAGGTGTCTATTTGCTCTAGCGTAATATCCTCTAGCAAGGTAGCCGCGCCGAAGTAGTCCATAAGTGTATGAGCGTTTATCATGGAGGAACTTTCGCCCCCCTTCCCTGCCCACACAATGGCATGAGTCTTTTCCACGGCCTCTTTAAATGTCCATGAAGTGGATATAGTGGAGGTCTTAGGCTTGGCCTTTGCCTCATGTGTCCCTTCGCTCAGCTCTTTCACAAGAGCCTCTTTTAATATGATAGCCTCAGCTAAAGAGTTTGCCGTGCCTGTCTTACGATGGCCCTTATAGACCGCCTGTACACGGAACTTGTCGCCACGTTGCAGAATACCTTTGGGCATCTTAATTTGACTAGTTTGTGCCATAGTAAATACCCTCCATGCGTTCTGCTACAGATTCAATGATGTCCATGATGTTGTCGTCATGCTCAAAGTCATTAAGGTTTACTGTGTAGTTTTCCATAATGTTTCTCCATTGTTGTTTAAATGTTTTGCTTGTGTGGTGTTTACAAGCTCAACAAAAAAGGGAAGCGTTAACTTCCCCTTTCAACTTGAGCCTATAAAGGCTAGGTTTATAACACTGCATATGCCGCTATTAAGGCCAAGGCCATCATGCCAAGGAAGGCGATACTTAAGGCCGCCTCAATACAATCTCTAAGCATTTCAAAATCTCCTTTAAAGTTATGCGCCTATAAAGGCTATGATAAATGGGCCACAAGTAGCAGAACTACAGGCCCCCACGTCAATGTGATAAAGAGCCAAGTGCCCCAGTCAAAACGTGGTGACTTATTAGGCATACTGTAACGCCGCCTCTAATATGAGAATGAGCATGTCGAGCGTGTCTTGAATTTGTTGGTCAGTCATGGTTAACTCTCCTTTGCTTCCATACGTTCAAGTTCCATGTATAATTCATCTAGCCTTTGTTCTACGATGTTCACTTCCCCATCATACCTGCGCACTAACTCTCCATAGTATTGCATTTGTTCTCCTGCCTCTTTTAGCAAGGTGCGATACGCTCTTTCTTCCTTATGCTTCATGGTAATAAGACGCTCAATGTTTTCACGTGTTCTTTCCATGGTTAACTCTCCTTAAATGGGTAAATGATTTTGCCTTTATTCTTAAGGCATACAAGGTGTATCCGCATAGGTTTTAATGCCATTAAGTGACGGTTCTTAATAACGTCTAGCCTTACATGCTTTAGGCACGTGCTAGGCTTTTTGTACTGCCACGCGCGTTCTAATAAGCATCGTCCAGTGTCGCTATATACGCGCGTCAAATATGTTTCTTCATCGTACATTTTGACTCCTTTGTTTTTGTAAGTTCAATGAAAAAGGGAAGTCATGTTACCGACCCCCCTTTTCTGTGAAGCTACAAAGTGCTTACATATTTTCAAGCTTATTCACTAACAGGCTTGATATTTCCTCTAGAAAATCGTCCTCCTTTTCGTCCAGTACATACAAAGGGAAGGAGTTAAAATATACTTTAGACATTGCACCATCATAGGCGCATAGTTCCTCAGCACTCATAAGACCTTTTGAGAATAAGTAGAGCTTGTGAGGTGTAGGGTCTGGGTACATGTCAATATTTCTATCAATCCATGCCGCTAATAATACAGAGGGCAATCCACACGAAATATAAGGTATGGCGTAAATATTGTACCAGTAGCCACCAGAGTCACCTTCCATAAGCCACTCATCCTCATATTCATAATAGTGCTCTAGCTGCTCATCTGTGAAAGTATCGAGTGTAATGTCAAGGCCGTTGTCGTCCTTGTAATTCCCGCGTATTTCTTCCACTTCTTTGTCAAGCCACTCTTTGAGACATTTACGCACATAGCCAGAACCTTTTGCCCACTTTAATGTGCCATAGGCTTTGACTAAAAAGCCTCCTTCTTTGTCTGCCTCAATGTCTTGAGCGTCTAGGCAGTCGTCAAAGTCTGGACAATCAAAGTGCCACTTAGTTTCTTCTAAGATTTTCTTGATATAATCATGGGCTTTTTGCTGTTCTCTATTATTCATTTTATGCTTCCTTTGTTATTGGTTCATAATTCCTTGACAGTGCTTTGCACTTTGCATCTACAATAAAAAAGGGAAGTGTTTTAAGACCTCCCTTTTCTTTGGATATACAAAGTTATACCTACATACAGCCATGATATGGCGTACCGTCCTCACAAAATTCATAGTCTGGATAGTCTATTAACCTTTGGCTTATGTAAGCGTCACTTGTAAGGTACTCATATTCATCTTTTAATGAGTCAAAAATCATACGATTAAGTTTAGACCATTTTCCGCCTATGATACTTTCTAAAATATCTACCTCACCATTAACCATACAAGAGTTGTAGGCGTTCACATCTACATAGCATTCAATATTTACTTCATAATACAAGGCATCTTTCTTTTCGAGTAACAAAAAACGCTGTATAAGTTTAGCCTTTTTGTATGTAGGGCAACAAAGAAAGATGTGCTCTAAGAATTTACCCATGTCCATTTTCTTACAAGTGAACTTGGCATAATCCCCTTGTGAGTAGTTTAAGCGGAACTTGATTTGAGGGTCTACAAAGCCCATAGCTTCTAATCGCTCTTGCCATGAGGTAAACAAAAAGTCATACCAGTAATTGTCTTGAACGTCTATGTGCCTAAAACTTTCTATAGCCTTGGCCTTTGCAGTGTCGTCCAGTTCCTCAAAGGTAAATATAGCTCTTTCTACTATACGCATGGTGTTACTCCTTAATTTGTTTAATTGTTTACGTTTAATTTCTTCACCAATGAAAAGGGCAAGGATAGCTTTAGACCGTCCTTGCCCTTTCTATGATTAAGCAATCAAATGTATTCTAATGTGCCCAAAAGATATGCATTTTGCCTTTGCTATCATGGCCCACACTGCAATCATTAGTGGCTACAGTTTCACCATATTTCTCATAGTCAAAATACCATTGTAAGTGTTCAGGAATGTCGTCGCCGCTACCGTCAAGCAAGTGTTCTGCAAAGTCCGCGTAAGTATCAAACTGCCCTATATAGCAATCTTCCATATCTTCTGGCTTTGCGTAGTGGTCGCCCACTGCGTCCACAAAGGCTTCCCATGGTTCGCCAAGGTCTTCTATAAGTTCCAAGCGTTCCACTATATCCTCAAAAGACTCATACTCACTAATAGAAAAAGGCAATTCATAATCATGTATTGCCCATTCCTCAGCTTGTGTGCCTTCTTCTTTGGCAGTAGGAGAAGCTTCTAGCATGGTATTGACTTCTTCCTGAATGTCGTCCGCGTCCTTGCCGTCAAGGTCAATCCATACGCCATGCAAAATACCTGCATTGTAATCACTCAAAGACGCCACATAAATTCTGTTTTCATTGCTCATTTTATTTCTCACTTTGTTTAAAGGTTAATATTTTCAATTGTTTTACCAATGAAAAAGGGAAGTAAGTTTTAAGACCTCCTTCCCTCTTTTATGATTAAGCAATCAAAGTTTATTCTTTTTCGTCCGTGAATTGTTTACCCCATACGTGCATCATGGCTTTACCGAAAAAAGCAGCTACACTGCCCAAGGTGAACCATTCACACTGGGCCGCATCATTAAAAGCTTTTATAAGGTCAAGCTCATTGGCACTTATGGCGTCCTTTGTGTCGTCCGTTTGTTCGCTTGTTAAAAGCTCAAAGCGTGTTTTCAAAAGACCATTTATGAGGTTTTTTGCTTCGTTGTTTTCCATTTTAGTTACTCCTTTGTTTTGTTTAATTGTTTCACCAATGAAAAAGGGAAGCGTTTGAACTTCCCTTTTCTATGATTAAGCAATCAAAGTTTATTCCATGAATTGACGGCCCCAAGTGTCTATGTTGTCACTTGCATAGCGGCACACAATATCTTGCATGGTGGTCTTATGTTTTTCTAGTAAGATACCATCGTGACTTGTCATTTTTTTGTTCAGGTGGTCGGCTATCTTTTGAGCATTGTTAAAATTCTCAATGTCCGTGCGTTCCGTCCAGTCACTTGTGAAGATGGTGAAGCGTTCAAGTAACAAGTTTTCCATGATTATTCTGCTATTAGATGACATTGTTTTTCTCCTTTGTTTGTTGTTGTTTGTTTTTATGTTTTCTGTGAGATGACAAGGCAAACTTATTGAAAGGCTACCTTGCCCCCTCTGGTAAACATAAAAGAGCATTTGTTTTTTCCTGTTCTTTTTCCCTATAACGCCTTGCATCGGCGTTTCTTCGGTCTAGCTTGCTGGTGCTTCCGTGACTCACCAAGTTCTTTTATGGTGGCTATGTTTAAGAGCTTTAGCGAAGCGTTTCGCTAGTAGTGTTCAAAAAGTGGCAAGGTAAGTTCCTTGCCCTGTGAGTCCTTTATAAGCGAAGCGTTTCGCTTTTGTCAAGAACTTTTTTCAAACTTTAAAAACTTTTTGAGAGTGTCGTTTCTTATAGTCTTGACTTTGTGCCCCTTAGCTTTGCCTTGGCTTGGCTAAGTTGTTGCGTCGGTCTTTGTTCCCCTCTCGCAAGTCCCTTATAAGCGAAACGCTTCGCTTGTGTCAAGTAAAAAAAGAAAAAACTTTAAAAACTTTTTATCCTCTTGACTGCCCTCTATTACCTTTACCTGTAACCTCTTGACTTACCAGTATTTCCACTTGTCTTTCTGGTATTAGCCAAGTTGTGCCCACTTTGTAAGCAAGTATCTTACCTTCCTTGCAAAGCTTGGAAAGATATTTACTGTCACTATAGCCTAGCCTTTGTGCCGCTTCTGGTGCTGTATAGTAGTTTGGGACGGTGGTCTTGTATTGTGTCGTACTGTTTTCTTGTGTCATTGTTTTTGCCCTCTATTGTCCATTCTAAGGCTTTTACTGTTCTACCCTTGCCCTTGTCTAGCTTTTATCATTAAAGAGCTAAGAAGGGCACTTCTGGCTTGTTTTATGGTGTGCTATTGTGTGGCTAAGGTGGTGCTATTGTGTTCTATTGTGTTCTAAGGCTATTCTCTCAATAGATAAAATAAATAGAGTGATGCAAAATTGCAACATATTTCCACAAAAGTCGAACTATCGAAAAAAAGGGCCAAGAAACGCCGTATTATGGCAGTCTCTTGACCCTGTAGTAAGTCTTTAAAGTGTTCATATTGTCCCTTCTTTGTGGTTCAGTAGATATATAATCCACTGTCAAGTTAAGCATTGCAGTAGCTTATGGTTATGGTGTATCTTTTGTGGTGTATTCTATATGTATTATGGCCTTGCCTTGCCCTTCTTCCCTCTTTCTTTGTGGTAGTTAGCAAAGACCCTCAAAGACCGAAGGGGGGAAAATGAAAATACAATAGTCGTAAGTTGGCCTTTCACATTTTTTCACCAAAACTAAAGACCCCTTTCATCCACCTCAGTTCACCTCAGCGTACATCAGCATAACATAAGACCCGCCTCAGTGCAACAAAAGGCCACTTTCGCCCCCTTTCGCCCACCAGAACGCGCGTCACTATTGTGATACTATAGTTATACTAAGGTTTACTTAGGTATACTAATGTTTACTATAGTTATGCTTAATATAATAATCTTAATAAAATAAACTAAAAAGAAAAAATCTTAAGTTTTGCTTTAGTTTTGCTTTAGTGAGAGCTTAAGAAAAACTTTAAGTATACTTTAAGTATGCTTTCTCTTTCTCTCTTGCATGGAAGTTAATTCAAAGTCATTGAAATTGTTGAAGATTATCATCTTAAAATTCTCTTTTTTATGATTATTATTATCTAATTAAATTAAGGTGTTAGCTCATGACCCTAGTAACGAGGTCTTAAGCAATAGAGGTCTTACCTACTAGGAGGGTCTTCATCATCAAGACCCCCCTTATCTTCATCATCTTTATCTTCTTCTCATACTAGACCCTTGAGCCTTACCTACAGCAAGAGAGTCAAAGGAAAAGCTCATGGCAGTATTATCACCAAGAAGGATTTGATTACTTAGCACCGTAGCCTTACCTACCTTGTCCCAAGCCTCCATCTCTTTCTTGAGGATTTCAGCTTCTCTGTTAGCCATCTTAGTGTCAGCGTCTTGTCCCATTTGCTCCACCCAGTAGGCTATGGCAATGGAAAGACAGTCAAGACGGTCATCATGGCTCAGAGCTCCTCTCTCCCGCGTTATTCTGCTCATTTGATAGAACAGCATGTATTTAAGACTTTTCTCAGGAGGAAGCGATTTCGTGCTATTATAGTCCCATTGGATAAGAGACCTATCCACCACCAATCTATGTTGGGCCATAACAGGCTCGATGGTGTCGATGATACGCATTTCTTTCTGCTTACTATGCTTCACCTCTTCGATGAGGCAAGGGTGATGTTTTTTGAAGAACGGTTCAATCAGTTTAGTGAACATACCGTCACCGAAGTTCGCTTCAATGACCACATGGTTCACCTTCTGTTCAGCCGCAAGCTTTGCAATAGCCTCCAGAGTGGAGTCATCATAGCCGCCACTAAAGGCTTTCATGGCTGTGAGGTAGAGGTAACCGTTAAGCATCTTCACGACGCATACCGCAGTTTCGTCAGAGCCGCGCCCCGATGGGTCAATAGCCATCACACTGCCAGTATAAGGTAACCATGACCCCTGTAAAAATGCCGCAGAATGATACCTGTCGCCGTTCAAACCAACACAAGGTATATCATGCTTCCAGAGGCCCATATGGGCTTTTCTGGGGCATCTGTAGGGGAACATCCCATGACGATAAGGTCACTGAGTTTCAGTGGGTAACGGTCAGCATCACTAAGGCGTGTATCAAGCATGAACTGTAGCTGAAAGCCTTGGCGACCGTAGGAAAGTTCGCGCTCCAATAAGTCATCGTCAGTGAAGCGGCGTGGGTCAGTGCTCAACAGGCCACTGTTAAAACGTATGAAGCGTTCTTACCAAGTTAAACAGTCTCCATGCTTTAAGCGTGTCAAAAAAGCTAACGCGATTAAAGCATTTAAAGAACGTGACACCTTTAAAGACTTTAAAGAAAAACTAATCTTTTAAATATGTTAAATAAAAAAACACTTGCACACAACAGC
The DNA here is from genome assembly GCA_964370835.1 of uncultured Desulfovibrionaceae bacterium. GTDB lineage: Bacteria > Desulfobacterota > Desulfovibrionia > Desulfovibrionales > Desulfovibrionaceae > CAYJAD01. The sequence goes on along the minus strand of CAYJLO010000015.1, from coordinate 29,442 downwards.
AAAAATATGTAACACTAGATTCAGGTAAGAAATTGAAGCTGAGACCCCGAATACAAACACTGCAATACAAAATGGAGATACCACTATGACAATGCCTAGAGCTCTTAACGGAATCGGTATGAGATTTTTTCTTGATAACTTTGATTTTTTATATTCACGCCCATCACGTTCTCAGTTTATAACCTATTGTGCTGAAAGAAAACTATCAAATGAATCAGGAGCTAGTATAAGGTATGGATATGGCATGAGCATAATTAATAACCAAAATTTGCTTACAGAATGCTTAGAGTATATATCTTTGCACTCTAAAAGGTCATCTAGTATACAAAAAAATACTGCTATAGATATAATGCGTAAGTGCAAAATAAAATAAACAAGAGGTGTATATGCTAGATTCTTATGAACGATTTTTTAACTCTGGAATGATAAATAAAGATGATTTTTTTAATTTTTGCATTCAAGAAACAATTTATGTACCATTCGAACTGGCTAAAATTGAATGGGAAAATCTAAAAAATAGGATAAACACAAACAAAGAAGTTTACATAAGAGGATATGGACGAAATGCAAAAAACAGCTATCTTTTTAAAGAATTTTACAGCAATGTCTTTGCTCATAACAATATAGAAATAGACCCAACTAACAATAAAGCTCCATCTGAAGTTATACGGAATCTAACAGGATACTCGAAAACTAGAAGAACAAACTTTAAGCTAATTTCAAATTACCAAGTGTCGCATGTTTTTGGCAGAACAAAAAATTTTTTATACTTTTACGGCTCCGTGGAATATCGTATACATTCCTAAAATAATAGACCCTTTTACAGACATGAAGCTAAGGGAGTATTAGTAGATGAGTACAAAACAAGATTTCAACAAGAAACATTTTTACGGTTTACTCCCCTCATTGAAGATTACAACCAGCTTATTTCGTCAGAGGATTTTTCCTCTAGAATGCTTTCCTTTTTTGAAAGTGCTGTAGAAATGGGCTCTTACGATGAGAAAAATTTTGAACAGTTTAAAAAATCTGCCCTAGAAGAGTTTTCACCTATAATTGTAAACGGTTAATATCTTTTATACGAAATTAGCCTTGTAAGGCGTATGTTGCTTAACTAGGAAAAACTGTTTTGTGTAAAAATCCTGCTTTGTCTAACAATTAGCACAGATAGAGGGAATCATGAGACCTAAAACTCAAAATAAAGTTACTCCCCTACCCCCTTTACTTACTGCAGAGCAATGCCTTGCTAAGACGCGTAATACAGCCGAAGCGAGTCCACAGCCGGGCCGCAGTGTAATTGAGCATTGCCGTATTGTGGGTGCTGTAGCCCTAAAACTTTTAGAACAGCTCCCTTTAGCTACTCAACAGCTTTTCCCTTCTCAAGCAGACCGCATTGCCCTAGTGCATGACATAGGAAAAGTATGTCCCACATTTCAAAAGAAAATATATGAAGCTGCTCATATCGATTGTACAAACATTCCCTGTTTGCGCCATGCAGAACCTACCCTAGAGTCTCAATGGGGGGGACATGCTACAGTAAGTCAAGCAACATTACATGGCTGCAATGCTCCAGAATATGTAGCCGAAATTACGGGACAGCATCACGGAAAAAATTCTCCTTTTCGCCCTTTTGATTATGAAGCTTTTGGTGGCACTCCATGGCATGAGTTACGACGCTCCATATTAGAACTCATTTTGGAAGACGTGCCAGAAAATAGTAATCTTTGGCCAAACGTTGAAAGTAGAGAGCAAGCTAGATTATTAGCAGGTCTTACCATTGTAGCTGATTGGATTGGTTCTGGAGAGATTTTTGATGACCCCAGCGCTGCATGGGAACCTTTAGTTGACACAGCCGTACAAAATGCGGGGTTTACCCCTATTTCTGTTATTAAAAATCAATCCTTTGAAGATATTTTCTCATTCTCCCCTTTTGAGGCACAACAAAAGTTTTTCTCTCAGGTGGACAGCCCCGGAATCTATGTTTTTGAAGCCCCTATGGGAATGGGGAAAACAGAGGCAGCGCTTTTTGCAGCCTACCAGATGCTCAATAAAGATTTGAGTTCGGGCATCTACTTTGCTCTTCCTACGCAGCTCACATCCAATCGTATTTACTCACGATTTAACGATTTTTTAAGTAAAATACTACCAAGTACAACACCTCACCATGCACGATTACTTCACGGCAAAGCTTGGTTAGCTCCCTTTATGCTACAAGAAATGGGTGTGGACGCTGCCCCTAATGGCTCGTGGTTTTCGGGAAAAAAAGGAATACTTGCCCCCTTTGCCGTGGGAACCATAGACCAAGCTCTTATGGCTGTAATGCGCGTTAAACATGGCGCTATAAGAGCTTATGGCCTTGTAGGAAAAGTAGTCATACTTGATGAAGTTCATAGTTACGACGGTTATACAGGTACTATTCTAGATGCCTTAGTTAAAACGCTTCGCCACTACGGTTGTACTGTCATTATCTTAAGCGCTACTTTAACAGCGCAGCGACGTTCAGCTTTTACTCACGAGCGCAGCACTCACACAGGATACCCTTTAGTAAGTGTCAGTAAGAACAATCAGAAAAACAAAGAAATACCGTGTACAGCCCCCAAAGAAAAACATATTTTTTTGCACCACTGTCATGACGATACTCTTGCTGTAGAAGAAGCTCTTTTACGCGCAGAGCAAGGCCAACAAGTTCTTTGGCTAGAAAATACTGTCAAAGAGGCTCAAGAACGGTACCAAAAATTAGCCGCTAGAGCAGCGTCTATGGATATAGAAGTAGGAATTATCCATTCACGTTTTACAGCTTCTCACCGAGCAACACATGAAGAATACTGGACGTTACTGTATGGAAAACAATCTGAAACACGTCAGACTTGCGGTCGTATTCTTATAGGCACACAAGTATTAGAGCAATCTTTAGACATTGATGCAGATTTTCTCTTAACACAGTTTTGCCCTACAGATATGTTATTACAAAGGCTCGGTAGACTCTGGCGGCATGATGCCACAATCAGACCCACAGGAACAAATCGCGAAGCGTGGTTGCTACACCCATCTCTTGAAGCTATACAAGAGAACTCTAAAAAAGCGTGGGGAAGTTCAGCTTTTGTTTACGCCCCATATATTCTCTACAGGAGCTTATTGCAGTGGCATGCTTTAGCAGAAGTTACGCTTCCCGCAGACATTAGACCACTTTTAGAAGCCACATACGCTGAACAAGAAGAACACTCCCCGGCCATACAAGAGCTTTTATGTATTTTGCATAAAGAAAAAGAAACATTGGAATCCCTTGCATTGCGCGGACTTGCTAATGACGACATTACCCTTTCAGACGAAAATGCTTCTACACGAGCTCAACAAAGAAAAGAAGCTGATGTCTTACTGTTAAAAGAATTTAGCCAAGAAAAAAATGGTGTTACACATCTACTTTTAGCTGACAACACAACACTCACACTTCACTCTTCCTCCGCTAAGACATGGAGTCAAAAACAACATATTGCAGCTGAACTTAGTCGTAATATTGTGCGAGTTCCAGAACAAGACGCTCCTACAGCTTTGCTTTTAAGTCACCTCAAATGGCTTAGCCCTTGGCTTTACTGTGGCGACCATAAGCATAACACTGCCTCACTACGAGTAGCACTTATTGCAAAGGATAATTCCTTACAAAGCTTACTAGGGCTAGCGGAAAGTAAAAAATTAGTATATACTGAACGCTATGGTTATAAAACTTTGTAGTTACTAAAAGCTTTTAAAAGTAGGCTCTTGCAGGAGACAGCATGACAGAACCAAAGTTTAATCTTATCGATGAAGCATGGATACCTGTGGCAGATGTAGGTCTTGTATCGTTGCGAAATGTTTTTTCGCGTACGGACTTACGTGCTTTCGGAGGCACCGCCTTACAAAAAATAGCTTTGTATAAATTGCTACTTGCCATTGCTCAAGCTGCACATACTCCGCAAAACGATGAAGCATGGATAGATATAGGTGCTCACGGACTTGCAGCCAAGGTGTTAACCTATTTAGACACATGGCATGACAGCTTCTGGCTATATGGTGAAAGACCTTTCTTGCAGATGCCAGCAGTGAAAAAGGCTGAAACACAAGAATATAGCGCTATTATGCCAGAAGTCGCCAGCGGGAACACCACCGTTTTAACCCAGTGGCAACAGCTTCCAAGTTTAAGCCATGCAGATAAAGCGCTTTTGCTAATCATAAATATGTCTTGCTGCTTTGGCGGAAAAAAAACAGACAAGAAAGTGATTTTAAGTGCAGGGCATAGTAAAAGCAGTGCTAAAAGCGGTCCTGCTTTATGTAGCGGAGGGTTGTTACATAATTTTCTCACGGGCACATCATTGCAAGAAACCATTTGGCTTAATGTACACACTTTCACATCCATAGAAAATAATAAAGTTTTTACCTCTGGGCTTGGCAAAGCTCCATGGGAAGAAATGCCTCAAGGGGAAATTTGTCCTACGGCGGAAAGGCTTAAGAAAAGCTTCATGGGGCGTCTTGTGCCCATGGCACGTTTTTGCCTTTTAGAAGAAGAGAGTCTTCGCTATGTAGAAGGCATACAACACCCAGACTACCAAGAAGGTTTCTTTGACCCGTCGGCCTCTATTATGGAAACGGGCAAGAAAAATCGTATGCTTTGGACAGACCCCGGCAAAAGACCATGGCGTTCTCTCACAAGCTTATTGAGCTTTATTAAAGACCAAAATGCCAACGATGCTTTTACTTGCCCCAATCTTCATAAAGGAATAACGCGACTTCGCACTCTTACAGATAAAGAGTTCGGTATTTGGTCTGGTGGTGTGCGCGTAAGTAGTAATGCAGGTGAGCAATATCTTTCGGGTGATGACGACATGGTAGAATCTGAACTTCTACTGTCTACTAAAGTAATACATGAAATGTGGTTCGTCCGTTTGCAAAGCGCCATGACGACCATAGATACTTTAGCAAAAAATCTTTATGGAAGCGTTATGGGCTATTATAAAAACTTTCAAGTAGCGCCCAACGATGCAAAAAAGTTTGCTGAGTCTGCCACCCAGCTCTATTGGCAACTAGCAGAGCAACACTTTCAGAACTTACTTAATGCTTGTGATGAAGAAGATAGCACCGAACGTCATAACATCATACATCGTATGGCAAAAGCCTCTGAAACAGCCTTTGCCCTTACCTGCCCACAAGATACAGCACGGCAAATACAAGCTTGGGCACAGTGTAGACCAAAATTCCGTAAAATTCTTTCAGCCTCATAAAAAGGACATTCACTATGGAAGAAAAAGCACTCTCTCGAGAAGAAAAATTTGTAGCTACTGTACTAACAAAATGCGCCATAGATAATGGCTATGCCGCAAGGTTGCGCCGCGCTAGTAATCCCGACACAGAGTATCAAAGCTATGATATTTTAGCTAAATTTCAAGTTAATCTTGAAAAGGACTATGAACGGCTCCCTTTTGCTCTCATAGGAGCATCTTTAGCAAGTTTGCAAAGTTTGCAAGATGGCAAAGCCAGTTTAGGTAAGGCTTTGAAAAGTTGTTTCGACGATGGAGAACAAGGAGAACTTCGCTTACGACGCATTTTAGCGTGTCAAAGCCAAGAAGAACTGTGCCGTATCCTACGTCCTATGCTAGCCTTTATGGCAAATAAAGCCACGTCCCCTCTATGCCACAGCCGACTGCTAAAAGAAATGTTGCGCTTTACCTTCCATGCTCAACGCATCAAACTTTCTTGGGCGCAAGATTATTATGGCTACCAAGAAGACACGCCCTCAAAGACTGCGGAGGCTGTACATGTATCTTAGCCAATACATTTTACGTCAACAAGATATACGCGCTTTACGTCTTACCGACACGTATTCTTTACATCGCGCTGTATATGACCTCTTTGATGATGTTCGCGGCAAAAACACTCAAGAACATAGTGGTATTTTATACGCAGATAAAGGCGGTACAGCTAGAGAAAGGCGTTTGCTTATCCTCTCTAATCGCTTGCCACTAGATGCTCAAGCAGGAACTTTACAGACAAAGGAAATACCGGAAGCTTTTTTACAAAAAAAAGCCTATCAATTTGAGATTATAATCAACCCTGTACGTCGTGAAAGCGCTACAAAAAAATTACGCCCCTTACGCACCAGAGAAGAAATATCTGCATGGTTTTGCACCAAAGCGCCCTTATGGGGCTTTCAAGTGCGAGAGCAAAATCTGCTCATAGCCGATATTCATGTTGATACATTTCAGAAGAAAAATAATCAGGTAACGCTTTCTAAAGCACATATTACTGGTCTATTAGATGTCACGGACACAAAGCTTTTTATCACAAAGCTATGTGAAGGTTTAGGCAGAGGACGCGCTTTTGGCTGCGGTCTTTTACAACTTGCTCCAGCACAATAAAAATACAAGGATAGTATCATGGCAAACCCATTTGAAAGAGTACACGTCGAATTTCATATTTTACAATCTTTTCCTGTCACTTGTTTAAACCGCGATGACGTTGGCGCTCCTAAAAGTGCTATAGTAGGTGGTGTTCCTCGTTCCCGCGTCAGCTCTCAATGCTGGAAACGTCAAGTACGCCTTGCCTTACGAGACCTTGGCGTTAAGCTTGGTATACGAACCAAGCGCCTTGCCGAACTTATTAACGCTGCTTGTCTTGAAAAAGGCGCCACCGAAGAACAAGCACTTGCCTGCGGTGAAACTCTCGGAAAAGCGCTTGCTAAAGATACGCTATATTTTATCACCCCTGCAGAAGTGCAAGCCCTAGCTGAATTTGCGAAAGGGCAAGAATTCACTTTTGAAGATTCTCTCTCTAAACCACAAATGACCGCACTTACAAAGGAACTAAAAAAGCTTAAAACTGCCGCAGATGGCCTTGATATTGCTCTTTTTGGACGTATGGCAGCCCAAGCGCCAGAACTTAATGTGGAAGCCGCTGCTGCTTTCTCTCATGCTATTTCTACGCATAAAGTAAGTAATGAAGTAGAATTTTTCACCGCTCTTGATGATTTACAAAACGAACCCGGTTCTGCTCATATGGGAAGTCTTGAATACAATGCGGCCACCTATTATCGCTATATAAGCATAAATTTAGGTCAATTATGGCAAAGTCTTGGTGGCGACGATGTGGATTTAGCCATAGACGCTTTCACCAAAGCTTTGTATATGGCTGTTCCTTCAGCCCGCCAAAGCACCCAATCCGGAGCTTGTCCTTGGGAGTACGCTAGAGTGCTCATTCGTAAAGGTCAAAGGATGCAAGCCTCTTTCGATACCCCAGTACGTCCGCGTGACGGCTATCTTCCTCCCAGTATAGAGGCTCTTGACGCCTTTCTTGTGAAGCAAGAGAAACTAGGAGGAAGTCTCTTTGGGAAAATTCAAGAGCATACCTTTGGGCAAGATGTATCTTTTTCCATAGATGACCTTGCCAACGCATTGGCAAACTTTATCCGCACACAAAAGGTGCAAGGAGGGGCATAACATGCGCCATATCCTCCTTTGGCTCGAAGCCCCTTTGCAAGCGTGGGGAGCAGACTCGCGCTTTGGTAGAAGGGACACTTTACCTTTTCCATCACGTTCAGCAATCTTGGGTATGCTTTGTGCGGCCTTGGGGCGTGGCGGTGCCCAAGAAGCATGGTTAGCGCATATGCAAAGCTACAAACAAAGCATCTTTGCTTACGCACGAAAAGACCACTTTGGTGAGGCTGAGCGCTGGCCCTTACTTTGTGATTTTCATATGGTGGGCAGCGGATACGATACTCAAGACCCATGGCAGAATATGCTTGTCCCTAAAACAAGCGAAGGGAAAAAGCCCGTAGGTGCTGGCACCAAAATCACCTATCGCTACTACTTACAAGATATGGCCTTTGCCTGCATCTTAGAAGTGCCTGCCATGGAGGCAGAAGAAATAGCCTACGCTTTGAGCTATCCCCTATGGGACATTTCATTAGGGAGAAAATGCTGCGCTCCCACGGATTTTATTTTTCGCGGGATTTTTACAGAACATGAAAATGCGCTAAGCACAGCAAAACAACTTGCTGAAGACAAAAATCGTTTACGTCTCTTTGCTGTACAAGCTGGAGCTTTTCCACAAGAAGGAGACGTGCTTACTCTTAATGATGTCCCTTTAAGCTTTGGTATTCGTAAACGCTATAAAGATAGACAAGTTACTATAATATCATAGCCCATACAGCCTGCTCTTTGGCAAGAAAATAGAGATTATTACGAACCTCTTCACAGGCCTGTTTAAGTGGGCCTGTGAAGTAAAAGGCGAGGTTTTATGTCAGAAAGCTCGTGTAATCAAGATTCTATACAGCAACAAAAGGCTTCTCGGCTTTTTATTCGTATCACAAGAGACACGCTACCACGCGCTAAAGATAGATATCCTTTTTTGTATCTCGAAAGAGGACGCCTTGAAATTGACGATAGTAGCATCAAGTGGATTGACGCTGAAGGGGCTTGTATCCGCCTACCTGTGGCCACGCTCAACTGTTTACTATTAGGCCCAGGCACCAGCGTTACTCACGAAGCCATAAAAGTTGCCAGCGCTGCCAATTGTCATATTTGTTGGGTAGGAGAAGACAGTTTACTTTTCTATGCAGCAGGGGTTGTTCCCACTTCTAATACACGCAATATACAGCGTCAAGCATTACTTTCTTCAGATGCAACACTTTCCATTAAAGTGGCGCGTGAACTCTTTGCACGTCGATTCCCCAATGGTGATGTACAAGAAAAAACGCTTCAAGAACTCATGGGTATGGAAGGATTTAGGGTGCGTAATCTTTACCTTGAAAAAGCCCAAGAGTATGGCGTAGGTTGGAAAGGTCGTGCTTTTACACCTGGAAAGTTTGAAATAAGCGATATTACCAATCAAATAATGACCTCCACCAATGCCGCTTTATACGGCATTATCAGTTCTATTGTGCATAGCCTTGGCTATTCACCACATTTAGGATTTATTCATTCTGGGAGTCCTTTACCCTTTGTGTACGATTTAGCAGACCTATACAAAGGCTACTTTTGCATAGACCTTGCGTTTGTTTTAACTAAAGAGTTAGCAGGTGAATACAATAAGTATGTCGTAGCAGAAAGCTTTCGTAAACGAGTATTGGATAAAGACCTTTTAGCAACCATCGTCACAGATATAGAAAAAATCTTAGGAGAAAAAAGTGCTCGTCGTTATAGCAAATAATCTCCCTCCGGCTGTCAGAGGTCGAATGAAGTTGTGGTTTGTTGAACCACGACCTCATGTTTTTGTATCCGGAATAAAAGACAATGTAGCGAAAAAGGTTGTAGAATACCTTTTAGAGCATTGCCCAGAATCCAGCGGGCTTATGATATTTTTACGAACCCAAGAGGCACCGGGATATCGTTTGTATGGCATGGGTAGTCCCAAAAGAAAACTCATTGAAATAAGTGGCCTGCCCCTTGTGCATGAGAAAGACATGAGTTCTTAAATATTGACATGCCAGAGTAAAAAGTTCAATAATATCCCGCTGTCTTCCCCACACCCGTGGGGGTGTTTCTATAGAAGTCTATACCGTGGAAGGTGTATTCTTGTCTTCCCCACACCCGTGGGGGTGTTTCTGGGCTTGTTCTCGTGTCTCCCCTCACGCGTAGGTCTTCCCCACACCCGTGGGGGTGTTTCTACCACTGTGACCCATGTGGCAGAAGAGTATTTGTCTTCCCCACACCCGTGGGGGTGTTTCTCTTCGGCCCCACAAAACCCTCTGCGTAGTAACGTCTTCCCCACACCCGTGGGGGTGTTTCTGAAGCAAAGTCCACTTTACCCGTGGTTACAAAGTCTTCCCCACACCCGTGGGGGTGTTTCCCTGCACCCACAGCAAGTACAGGAGACTCACCAGTCTTCCCCACACCCGTGGGGGTGTTTCTACGAGCGGCATACTCTGGATGCTTGGATGCTAGTCTTCCCCACACCCGTGGGGGTGTTTCTCATATCTAACGCCACACCATGTTCAAACTTGAGTCTTCCCCACACCCGTGGGGGTGTTTCGGGTTTTTTCGGCAATCCAAGCATCCATGGCTGGTCTTCCCCACACCCGTGGGGGTGTTTCTAGCATAGGGTATATTTGGGCATAAAAGGAGATGTCTTCCCCACACCCGTGGGGGTGTTTCTGGACGCGGATATGGCGCAGGCGGAGGCGGAGGGTCTTCCCCACACCCGTGGGGGTGTTTCTTATTTTAAAGCCGTACTCATAGCCTTTGACCAGTCTTCCCCACACCCGTGGGGGTGTTTCTGCTATAGATTTTGCCGTATGGGATGCATGCGGGTCTTCCCCACACCCGTGGGGGTGTTTCTAGGCTGAGCCTGCGTTAACAAAAGGCGCGCGGGTCTTCCCCACACCCGTGGGGGTGTTTCTTACACTGAAGCTAATTTGCTCGTATTAAAAGAGTCTTCCCCACACCCGTGGGGGTGTTTCTCTCCCAGTTTAGCCAAAGCCTACCACGGGTTTGTCTTCCCCACACCCGTGGGGGTGTTTCTCATCGTCGCCCAACTTCGGCACATGCGGCTCCGTCTTCCCCACACCCGTGGGGGTGTTTCTGCATCATCGTATTGCACGCAATCGCTATCCGGGTCTTCCCCACACCCGTGGGGGTGTTTCTGCTGGGGAAGGGGGGACATTTATAGGTGCGCTGTCTTCCCCACACCCGTGGGGGTGTTTCCAAGATATAAAGGAAACATATTTTCTTGATTTTGTCTTCCCCACACCCGTGGGGGTGTTTCCTTACCCTTGACGATTTCCGACTCAAAGGGAAAGTCTTCCCCACACCCGTGGGGGTGTTTCTATCCTGCTGGGTCTCTCTGATACACCTTTGTGGTCTTCCCCACACCCGTGGGGGTGTTTCTGTTAATCCGTATATGATTTTTCTTTTATTTTTGTCTTCCCCACACCCGTGGGGGTGTTTCCGAGAATTTTCTTCCACACTTAGGGCATACGCCGTCTTCCCCACACCCGTGGGGGTGTTTCCTCCATGTGTTCTTGCTGGCAATCTTCGCATATGTCTTCCCCACACCCGTGGGGGTGTTTCCGGTGTGAGTGTTACCTATGCCGACGCAGACCGGTCTTCCCCACACCCGTGGGGGTGTTTCTCGGCCTTGTCAATGTAGCACTCAAAAGCATTAGTCTTCCCCACACCCGTGGGGGTGTTTCTCCTTTGTAAGTGGTGTCTGTTTTACTTGTAGTGTCTTCCCCACACCCGTGGGGGTGTTTCCGCAGTTATTTTCCGCTTGGCGTCTAGCCTTAAGTCTTCCCCACACCCGTGGGGGTGTTTCTGGAAAGTTGGAGCACCATCACCGAGTCTATAAGTCTTCCCCACACCCGTGGGGGTGTTTCCATTCTTATGAGTGCTCGGCGTTTTTTTGTTGTGTCTTCCCCACACCCGTGGGGGTGTTTCTTGATTGCTGAGATTGCCGCCATGCAGGAAGGGGTCTTCCCCACACCCGTGGGGGTGTTTCGTGAATGGCTGAACGACTACGCCAAGCGCGGTAGTCTTCCCCACACCCGTGGGGGTGTTTCCAAGCTTGACAGCGTATACAAAAAGGTTGCCTCGTCTTCCCCACACCCGTGGGGGTGTTTCTTTCTACAACGTCATTCATACGCTTTATGGCGAGTCTTCCCCACACCCGTGGGGGTGTTTCTTGCACAAATTCAGAAAACCCACCCCAAACAAAGTCTTCCCCACACCCGTGGGGGTGTTTCTGCAATTGACACAAGAACAATCCCAAGAATGGAGTCTTCCCCACACCCGTGGGGGTGTTTCTTTATATCTTATCAGCGTGGCAGGGGGGCAAGAGTCTTCCCCACACCCGTGGGGGTGTTTCCGGTGTATTTTCAAGACTCACCATAGCACAAAAGTCTTCCCCACGCCCGTGGGGGTGTTTCTATTCACGCCAGACGAGCTGTCTTACGGCGATGGTCTTCCCCACGCCCGTGGGGGTGTTTCTGGTGGCGCATTAGTCATATCATGGGCTGGAGGGTCTTCCCCACGCCCGTGGGGGGGGTCTATAGGGGGGTCTATAGGGGGGGATATTTAAATTTATGAGCCCTATCTTCCCAGCATGGGCTCATATGGATTCTCACGCCAAAATCAAAATATATTTTGTATTCCTGACTCTCTTTGCTTTCGCTCACCTATCCCAACGACAGAGCAGCCTTCTCCTTGCTCCAACGCCGAATAGACGCGTCCGCAGCATTTTCGCTATTGGTAATGAAAATACACGTTTCTACAGAATACGTAGTATTTCCTTTTACTCGTGTATCTTTATCTAAAGCCATTAACTCTTCACCATCCAGCCATTGTTGATAGTTGGGTACGCTAGGCAACGACTGCAAGAAGTTAGTAAAGCTGTGCCACATATCGTCTACAGTCACCCCTACATAAGAGCTTTTATAGTTCCCATAAGCCCTTTTTAGCATATTCGCCCATAGGTCGTACACGCGCCTTACGGGTGAATTGCTATTACGCTGAGGTATTGTAATTTCTGAGCCAATATACCCCACGCCGTAAACAGTCTTCTCGTTGTAGTCACCGAATTTACCTGTGCTGATATTTGTTGTTTGAATATTGATGACTGTTCCAGTAGCCAGAAATTCAATGGTTGCTCTTGGATGTCTTTTTTTACCTTCGGGCAAACGCTTTCCTGCTGTATAAGATAATATTTTGATTTTCCCTTTTGGGGTGTCGACAATGTTGCCTACGCTGTATTTACCTGACATGATAAATCTCCTTTTGTTAGATGGTTAAACGCAAAAAAGCCCCAAGGCGTGAACCTTGAGGCTTTGAAATTATGAATATCTGTATGGAATTTTAGTCTGCGGTATAGGTAATGAATCTCTGGTTAATATCGCTCCTTTTTTCGTTAAACGATTGGTGTACTTCTTGGTGTATCGAGGTGCAAAACAAAACGCACCAGAAAGAATTAATTTATATTATCAGCGTTTTACATCTTGATATATGGACTTAGAATCCAGCGCCGTACGGCGTAAGAGTTCAAATCTCTTTTCTCGCACCATTAAGAACTTTGGCTAGTTAGCAATAACTAGCCTTTTCTTTTACTATCACTAAGACATCATCAACTCATGCTATTTCTATAGAGCTTGCCTTAATCAGAAAAACCGCATGTCACTGCACATCCCCCTTGCATTCTGCCAAGAGACATTTTACAAAGTGGCTCAATATAAAAACAGTGAGGATAAAGCGTGCTTTCTTGGATAAAAAACCTTTTCATTCCGAGTGACAAAGATATAAAAAAGTTGTGGTCTCACTCTTATTCACTGTACTGTGCCATGACCATCTTAATCATCGCATCACTCATGCTTACTGGACTACATACTTACTTCTCGCTAACCCACCCACCGACAGCAGAAAAAAGCGAGATTGACACTAAAACCATAGATGAAAAAAAGACAAGCACTAACCCCATAGAGACAAGTGAAACAGATACTAAAGCCGTTCAAAACAGCGAGACAATCAGGAAATTCATTGATGCCATGGGCACCCTTATATCAATATTACTGGCTCTAGTGGCTGCTTTATTTGCATTTTCAAGTATAGGAGTAGCCCGGCTGGGAATGAAAGTATCCATTGCGCCTACTCTTCGTGTCATTGCCAAGAAGAAAGGCAATGACATGGTGATGTATGCAGAAAATATAGGAAAAGGCCCTTTATTCTTAACTGACATGAGTATTGAGTCAGACCCCACCCATTCAAATGGCTTAGTAATACTAAAAGAACAGTGCTTGCTAAGTAACGTTGAAATACTAACAAAAAGTATAAGCGAGTGCGAACAAGCGTCTTTGGCAGAAAAAGAAAAAATGACATTATTGAGATTCACAAACAAAGAAGATTCTCACGAAGAAATTTTGCAGGCGTTACGTTGCATTCATATTCAGGCAAAATTTACTGATGTTTTAGGCAACAAGTATGAAGAAAAAATAAAGCCCGAAACATACACCAACCATGAAGAAATTTTTCAAACTGAAGACACAAAGCCTTCGAACACCGCAGCATAGTGCATAGACAACTACGGCCATGCTCAGCACGAAGCTGCCATGGGGATATGATTTTCTATTTTTTGATGTAAACAATACATGGCATCATTTGAAAAACAACATCTAAAGCCATGCTAATGGCGTATAATAATGAGAGGTGACAATATGAGCACAAAAAATCAGGACGGTAAAGACTGCAGTAAAAAGGATTCTACCAAGGATGTGGATGACTGGCCTGTTGGCATCCTAAATATAATAGCAGTTCTATACATTATACCATACTGCATAACATTAAATAAATTCACTAATGAAAACCTAATTCCCCACCTGTATGTCATAGCTGTTTTGCTAATGCCTTTTTTCATTTTATACTTCTTGGCTCAAAGATATTATGTAAGAAAAATGGAATTAAAAGTAAAAATGGCTATGCTTGAAGCTCATCAGCAAGCAGCCAACGACACTCTAGACAAAGTGGCCCAGCATCTCACTACATTAGCAGACAAAAAGGTTAGTGAGGATATACAAAAAGAATTTATGCAACTTGCAATTCGAGCCCACGCCAGTCCTCTTACAGGAAACTCCAGCATTTCACTTTTCACTTCCTCTAAGAAGTGACATAGATAATTTCTACGCGCCCATTGGTTTCACCATCGAATAATGTGCAACAAAAATCGCTGTCATTGCGTAGAAATACCCCAATTTGATAAAAAAGCCCACCTAAGCACAAGACTTGGATGGGCTTTTTTTATTTTCTGCGCTACACTGTAAGGTAGCGTTCTATGCCTATATGACTTCACTCAGCTTTACGGGCGCGTCCTTACCTTTACCGCAAATGCTTTCCACAGTGATGCAAACAACGCATGTTTTGGTAAGCATTTTCTGCGTTGCGGGTTGTTCGCATGCGGCATCATAGCGTTTGGCAAGAGCGTCCAGCACAAGGCCTTTTTCGGCCGCATCTTCCACCACATGAGCAATGCCCGTGCCGATGATGGATCTATACACTGTGGAGGCATCATCGCGCACAATGACCACGTCCACCGCCGTGCTAAAGCCCACCTTGGGATTGGCTTTAATACAGTCTATTTTGCGCCCTTCCAATGCACTATGAAAATAGATTTTTTCATTAAGATATACAAAGTTAAGCGGAACCACATAGGGGGCATCTTGCGCCGAAAAGGCCACATAGATATCGTCGGCGCGCTGTAAAACATCAGTAATAAATTCTGGCTCTCTTCTTTCAAGATTTTTCCGACGCATGGGTGTGTGCATAATAACCATCCATAAAATAAGTTTGTGCTACTTTCATCTTCAAAGCATGCTTCTAGACCGATGACTAAAACCATTATGAGTTGATGTATGTCTAACCCACACCGTGAGAATAAACGAAAACATCCACTTTGCAAAGCCCCACACGGGCAAAGCACGTTCTCCCCTCTTGCGTAAATTACCTTAAAACTTTCATAGGATACGACTATCTAAATGAGTAAATACTATTAACTCTTTTCCCCATCTCTAAACCCATGTCTTTAGGAAGCAATTTAGCTTGCAAAGGCCCCAAGTAATGTCTTATATAAAAATAATAGTACACAAAAGAAGTCAACACTCTTGTTGCGCCCCCATTCTTGAGCCCACACTGAGCTCATACAAATATTTTTGACCTTGGTTTTAGGAGAATTCCATGCTCACATACGAAATGCTTGAAAATAAAGAAACAAAAGTCGCTGTGGTGGGGCTTGGCTATGTGGGCTTACCCCTCACAATATCTTTAGCCAAAAAGTTTGACGTCATTGGCTTTGACATCAATGCAGAACGCGTTGCCATGCTTAATAAAGGCCAAGACATCACCCTAGAAGTGGAAGAAAGCGAATTGCGCAGCACCACGGCACAGTTCACCTGCGATGCCACTTTGCTCAAACAAGCCCATGTCATCATTGTGGCTGTGCCCACCCCTGTGGACGATCACTGCACGCCAGACTTGCGCCCTGTTTTGGGAGCTAGTAAATCTGTGGGGCAAAACATGCCCAAGCATTGCATTGTGTGCTATGAATCCACAGTCTATCCCGGCGTCACCGAAGAAGAATGCATTCCTGTGCTTGAGCGCGAGTCCGGCTTAACCTTTGGGCAGGATTTCACCGTTGGCTACTCTCCTGAACGCATCAACCCAGGCGATAAGGTCAATCGTTTGGAAAGCATTTGCAAAGTGGTGGCCGGTTCCGACGATGCCACGGCAGATATTTTGGTGAAGCTCTACGGTGCCATCATCACCGCGGGCATTCATAAGGCCCCCACCATCAAAGTGGCTGAAGCGTGCAAGGTCATCGAAAACACCCAGCGCGACATCAATATAGCCCTCATCAATGAGCTGGCTCTTATCTTCAATAAGATGAACATAGACACCTTGGATGTATTGCAAGCTTCCGGCACCAAATGGAATTTCTTGCCCTTCCGTCCGGGGCTTGTGGGCGGGCATTGCATTGGTGTGGACCCATATTATCTCACATATAAAGCCCAAGAAATTGGTTATCACCCCGAAATCATCTTGGCAGGGCGTCGCATCAATTCCGGCATGGGTAAATACATTGCCAGCACCTGCGTGAAAAAACTCATTGAAGCCGATCATGGTGTGAAAAACGCGCGCGTGGGCATTTTAGGTTTTACCTTTAAGGAAAACGTGCCCGACATTCGCAACACTCGCGTCATTGATATTGTGCTGGAACTTAAGGAATTTGGCATCGAAGCCCTGGTCTATGACCCCGTGGCCCATGCCGATGAAGTGAAAGACGAATATCAATTTGATCTTACGCCGCTGGAGCACATGAGCAAGTTAGACGCCCTTATTTTGGCTGTGCCTCACGAAGAGTTTAAAAACTTTGGCGTGGCAGAAATCCAAAATATGTTTGGCGACAATACTGTCACTTTGCTTGATATTAAAAGCTTTTGGGATAGAGATGCCATGACCAAGGCCGGATTTAATCTGTGGAGATTGTAAGATAATCGACACTGAAAAGCACTTAAACGTTATAAAAATAGAATTTATAGCTCAAAAAGCTTAATAAATTTGCCAAAAATAAACGTATGGAATACGTTTTCTGGCAAAATTTAGACATATGAAATGCTTTTTTCAGCTGTCGGCTACACAAGACGTGCCTCTGGCATGGCTTGCCGCCACGTAAAATAAGCCGTCACTTGCTTACGGCGTCCCCGAAAGGGGTATTTGGAGTGAGCGTGCCTTGCTTAAAAAACGAGTGGAAACACGTTTTTAAGCATCGACCAAGACAGCTCAGCTTTACTATTTTTCATCCAAAGAAAAACCCCGTAAGCAATGCTTACGGGGTTTTATTATATCTACTGATTATTTATGCTTTTAGCATTCCAGCTCTTGGGCAGAGGCATTGCCGGGTATTTTCTTACCAAGCAAGAGGAAAGCCACCAACACCACGGCGCCCACAGCGGCTCCAATCCAGGTGGAAAGGGTGATATCTAAGCTAAAGCCTATTTTATTGTTGCACAAGTAGGTGACGCACACCACAGTCATGAAGGTGGCCGGTAAGGAGGCAATCCAGTGGAAACGATCACGACGAATGAGGTACACAGCCACAGCCCACAAGGTGATGCCGGCCATGGTTTGGTTGGCCCAGCCAAAATAACGCCAAATGACGCTAAAATCCACGAAGGTTAAGGCAATGCCGCCGGCAAAAAGCGGTACAGCCATGAAAAGGCGATTTTTAGCAGGCTGTTGATCCACATTGCAAATTTCTGCAAGCATGAGACGCG
Organism: uncultured Desulfovibrionaceae bacterium; assembly: GCA_964370835.1. Lineage (GTDB taxonomy): Bacteria > Desulfobacterota > Desulfovibrionia > Desulfovibrionales > Desulfovibrionaceae > CAYJAD01. The sequence continues at coordinate 11,675 of CAYJLO010000015.1, read as the reverse complement.
CACTGCGAAAAGCCGTATCTCCTGTGGAAATGGGCAATACAATAACACCCAGCACAGCCAAGAGACCTCCCACAGGCCCCAAGAGAGCCATGGAGATTTCTTTCACCACAAGGTTAGGCGTACCGGCAGAGATGACATCTTGTAAGGATTGCGGGCTGTCATAGAAAGAAAGACCCAAGGTTACCCACACAAGGGCCAGCACGCCCTCGGCAATCATGGCACCGTAGAAAATTTTACGACCGCTCTTTTCATCCTTCACACAACGAGCCATCATGGGCGATTGCGTGGCGTGGAAACCACTAATGGCACCGCAAGCAATGGTGATAAAGAGCAAAGGCCATGTGGAAAGACCGCTGGGGTTCATATTAACGGTCACATCGGCATTGGGGATGATGGTATACCCTTGGAATACCAAGGCACCCATGAGGCCAAAAGCCATGACCAAGAGCAAAATGGCAAAGAAAGGATAAATACGGCCGATGATGGCGTTGATGGGAAGCACCGTGGCTAAGAAATAATATGCAAAAATGAGGCAAGACCAAAAGAGCACGTTGACGCTGGTCATATTGGCAAGGAGAGCCGCAGGGCCCAACACGAACACCGCACCCACCAACACCAAGAAGCCAATGGCAAAAACCTGCATGAAGCGACGGACATTGCTTCCAAGGTTACGACCGATGATTTCATGATAGGAGGCACCGCCATAACGCAAGCTAATCATACCGGCGCAATAATCATGCACAGCACCGGCAAAAATACAGCCGAAAACCACCCAAAGCAATGCCGCAGGGCCGTACACCGCACCCAAAATGGGCCCAAGCACCGGACCAAGACCGGCAATATTCAACAATTGAATGAGGAAAATCTTTTTATTGGGCAGTGGCATATAGTCCACATTGTCCGCACGGCTTTGCACCGGAGTGCTACGTGAATTATCCGTATTGAAAACTTTTTCCACAAAGGCGCCATAAAGGACATACCCACCTATGAGAAGGGCCACACTGCCCAAAAATAACATTGCTCCTGACATTTTTTCTCCCTGCATTTTCTGCCTTTTGGCAGAATAACTCCACTAAAGTAACTCTTCTTCGCTGATTTCACGGGGCCGGGCAGAAAAACTGTCACAAAAACCTAAAATCATAACAAAAGAACATCCTAAGCCACAATTTGCATCTGGTATCAAATTATTCTCACATATGCAAGCAACACTCATCCTAAGCGAGTTTTCTTGCATCTTGCAAAATATGTATAAAAACATAAGCAAAAAAAAGAATCGCTCTCCGCAAGGGAAAACGACTCTTTTTTTAGAATATTTTACTATGATAAAAAACTTTACAGCTACTTAGCGCGACGACGCTTAATAATTCCCAATCCGGCAAGTCCAGCACCCATGAGCAACATGGTTGCTGGCTCCGGTGTGGGCTGTGGGCCTTCGGCTGGCCATGATTCAATGAAGGCATCAAAATACAACGCAACGCCATCCTCAGTGCCGTACATTTCAAGCCCATCTGCGCTCAAATCAATAAAGTCAGACGATGGATAATAATCTCTAAATCCAAACTGATAATTCATACCATCAAGTTCAAACTCTATGGAGTCAGCAAAACCAAGCATGGGCATCACAAGAAAGCCAGCGTGTGCTAGGTGTGCAGTGAGACCCGTTTCAAGCTGAAATTCTACAACCTTACCAGCATTATTACTAAAAGTCATATATGTCGTCACATAAGAAGACTGGTTATATGAACCATGACTCGTTACTATATCAGCACCATTATACCCCCCAAACTCATTGGGAGTGAGTGTTCCAGAGTGCACATTTACATTTTTAAAAAGTTCACCTGTCCCCTGAGAACCCGACGCATCATATGTCAAAATATCCTGAGAAAAGGTGTACGTCCAATTGTAAAGAGTTGCAGATTGTGCAACGGGTGCCATACCTAAAACAAGAGCCAGCAATCCAAAAGATAAGAATTTTTTCATCATAAATCATCCCTTTTTTATGAAGGTTGCTAAAAATGTAAGATATGAAAATCTCTACGGCCTCACGAATGTTAATTTAGCAAAAAACATTCCACATTTAACTATTTAAATTTTATAATTTTATTTTTATCATATCATTTTTTGTGTTAAAAAGCTCGACACTATTGTCGAATAATTTAACACTGTCTGAAACATATTTTGCCTGCTCATATCCAATGGCACCAAAGAGCTTAGGCCCTTGTCTCCATCTAAAAAAAATCTTGACAAAAATATTCTTTTAAGGAAAGGTTACCCAACTACAAACAAGGAATGCACATGCATAGTTTACAAAACTTCTTTTTTAGCTTTTTTAGCTTTTTTAGCCAGCCTGTAGCGTTGCGGGGGGAAGTTTTGTAGTATTCTTTAAAAGGTAGTAAAGAAAACACAAGCAAGCCGTTTCCGCAAGGGAACGGCTTTTTTTGTAACTCAAAACACAAAAGGACATGGACATGGTTTTAGACATTGCAATTTGGATTGGCTATATTGGGCTTTTTGTTTGGCTGGCGCGTAAAGGCAGCGGCTATGATGTGACCACCACAGGAGCTGTGGGCTTTGTGGTGCAAGCCTTTGCCTATGTGGCCACCTATGTATCTGCTGTGGCACTCATTGGCTTTGCCGGCCTTGCCTATTTATATGGTGTGCAAATCTCCTTGGTGGGTGTGGGCGTGGCCTTATTGGGTACCTACTTTGCTTATATGGTTTTTGCTTGGGACACCAAAGAGTTACAAGTGAAGCTCCAAGCTAGAACCCCTGCGCACCTTTTAAGCTTGAACCATAACTGTCCAAAATTGCGTGTATTCCTTGGCATTATCTTTGCCATATTCCTTTCTGTATATGCCTCCGCTGTCCTGAAAGGTGCAGCTGTCATGCTGGCCACCATTGTGCCCTTTAGCGTAGAAAGTCTCATTTGGGGCCTAGCCATCTTCGTGGGTGGTCTTGTATGGTGGGGCGGCTTGCGCGGTGTGCTCTACACCGAAGCCATGCAAGGCGGCGTCATGCTCATAGGTATTTTATTACTCATGTACGCTGTACTCCAAAAGGTGGGCGGCCCCATTGACGGCCTTGAAGCTTTATCACAGCTTCCCGCCACCGATCGCGCAAACAATGGCTTCACTTCTTTGTCCTCCGGCAGTCAAGGTATGTTCATCTTCTCCTTGGTATTGGTCATGTCCGTGGCCACATGGGCACAACCACAAATGATTCAACGTCACTTTGCCTTGCAAAGCAAAAAAGATGTGCATAAAACCGCCATCATTGCCACCATCATCATCTTCACCTTGGTGGCCGGCATGTTCTTCATTGCCGCTCTATCTCGCGTATTCTTACCCGAAACCGCGCACCCGGACCAAGTGGTGACCATGCTCACACAAAGCTTATTGCCGCATGTGGGTCAGCAAATCTTCACCTTGGCCGTTATTTCTGCTTCTTTGTCCACCACCACGGCCCTGTATCACATTGCTGCTTCTTCTTTCACCGAAGACCTCACGGGCAAAAAATCCACCCGTCCCGCATGGTTTGTGGGCATTAGCCTTTGCGTATTGGTCAGCGCCTTTGCTGCCACTTTAGACGGACAAATCATCGCATTGCTCTGCACCACCGCTTGGAGCGTCATCGCTGCCACAGCCATGGTGGCCTATGTGGCGGCGGTGAAATTTAAGATTAGCCATGCCAAATCCGCATGGTGGGGCAGTGTTGCCGGCTTTGTGGGCTGTGTGGGTTGGTATCTTGTGGCCTATCCTTCCACTTCTCTTTTCAAAGCCCATGCGGCCATGCTCCCCAGCACCTTGGCCCACATGCCTCCTTTTGTCATTGGCCTTGTGTGTTCATTCCTTGTGTATGCCGCGGCGTATAAGGCGCATTGTATCAAACAACGCAACGCCTTGCGTGCCCATTAGAGGCCGTTGAAAAAGGGCTGCCTGCTTCGTTAAAGCTTGCTTTTTGCTCCAGTCGAGTATTATTTTATACACTCCATTCGCAAAAAGCTTCGCTTGCCTCGCATTCAACCCTTTTTGAACAGCCTCTTTAAGTTAATGTTTAAAACAGCCCAGCCCTTGTGTTAACGCACAAGGGCTAGAATTTCACAACGCCCCCATGACATGATGCAAGACTAAGCCCCTTACCTCCCCCCACGTGCTGTAATAACGCCAAAATTTGCCCATTGTTCATTTTATCTATTTACATTGTGCAACCTTTGGGCTACAGGCTGAGAACATTACGAAGGATGAACTATGAAAAAGAAATATTCCACATTACCCACCGCTGAAAAAGTGCAAGCAATCACCGCATTTTTAGAAGAACACAAGGGACAAGACATTGTAACCCTTAACCTTACGCACCAAAACAGCTTTGCTGAAGCCATGATAGTGGTCACCGGCACCTCCATGCGCCATGCGCAAAGCTTGGCAGAAGGCGTGGTGGTCTTTTGCAAAAAAGAAAATTTTGAATGGCTTCGCACCGAAGGCAAACAAACAGGTCAGTGGATTCTCATTGACTGCAACGATATCATCGTGAACGTTTTCCAAAGCTCCGTGCGCGACCTTTATAAAATGGAAAAGCTGTGGGAAGAAATCCCCAAGCACATTGAACGTACTACCACCGAAGAAGAATAGGACGTATACATAACCATGACTTGCACCACACTCACCCCCACTCTATTGCTTATCCTTGATGGCTGGGGCATTGCGCCCGCCGGCCCCCACAATGCTGCCTCGGTGGCCAAGACCATTAATATGGATACCCTCAAAGCCTTTGCACCCAATGCCAGCCTTGAAGCTTCCGGTCGTGCTGTGGGCTTGCCAGAAGGATATATAGGCAATTCCGAAGTGGGTCACCTTAATATAGGTGCGGGATCTGTGGTGTATCAAGACATGACACGCATTGATCTTGCCATGGAGCAAGGTGAGCTTGGCAACAATGCCGCCTTCACAGATCTTATCCAAAAAACCCTTGCCGGCAGTAAGCGTTTACATCTGGCAGGGCTTTTATCCGATGGCGGTGTGCACAGTCATTACAAGCATATGCAAACCTTGGTCAGCGCCGCTGTGGACGCCGGCCTTGAGGTTTTCATTCACTGCTTCATGGATGGACGCGACACCAAGCCCCAAGGTGGCCTTGAGTATGTGCGTATTTTAGAAAAATTCCTCGCTCCTTATGATGGCAAAGCGCGCATTGCATCCCTTTGCGGACGTTTTTTTGTCATGGATAGAGACACCCGCTGGGAACGCGTGGAGCAAGCTTGGAACATGTTGGTGCACGGTAAAGGCGCCAAGGAAAAAAATCCTGAGCATGAAGCCCCCACAGCCAGTGCCACCTATACCATGCTTGCCTCCTATGCGGCCGAAGTGTACGACGAATTTATTGAGCCCACCCTGCTCGTTGACGAAGGTACGTGGCAAAATGGCGATGGTCTCTTTTTATGGAATTTCCGCGCCGACCGCATGCGTGAGCTTGTGCAAGCCATCACTTTGCCAGGCTTTGACGGTTTTGCGCGTGGCGTGACTCCTGCCTTTGCCGGCATAGCCACCATGACCAGTTACGACGCCACTTTCACCCTGCCTGTGGCTTTCCCCAAGGAAAACCTCACCATGGGTCTTGGCGAAGTGGTTTCTTCGTGGGGCTGTTCGCAATTGCGCATTGCGGAAACAGAAAAGTACGCCCACGTAACATATTTCTTCAATGGCGGACGCGAAACGCCTTTTCCCCATGAAGACAGAATCTTGGTGCCCTCTCCACGTGATGTGGACACCTATGACTTGGCTCCGGCCATGAGCTGTCAAGAAGTGACCACACGCTGCATTGAGGCCATGAAAAGCGGTAAATATACGCTGATTGTGTGCAATTTAGCCAATGGAGACATGGTGGGTCACACGGGAAAAATGGACGCCGCCGTGAAAGCTTGCGAAACTGTGGACGCTTGCCTTGGACAATTTATGCAAGCCATTTGTGAAATCCAAGGGCGCATGCTCATCATTGCCGACCATGGCAATTGCGAATGCATGCAAGATGAGCAAGGTCAGCCGCAAACTTCGCATACCACCAACCCTGTCCCTTGTATTCTCTTTGAGGGAACAGAAGAGAAAAGCCCGGGAACTCTACAGCACGGCAAATTGGCCGATGTTGCTCCCACGCTTATTAAACTTTGGAACAAGGACATCCCCGCCAGCATGAGCGGAAGTGCCCTTATGGAGCCTTGTAATGAAAAACGCTAAGCCAGTACAACCCGTATCCCCCGAGGGTATGGAGGTACTTTTCTTCTATCCTTGTCCAGAATGCGGACGCCATGCCTCCTTGGCCGCGCCCACACAGCCAGCCATGGTGCGTTGCGACAATTGCCGTGCTTCCTTTCCCATCATTCCCATTGATGAGAGGGGCTTGCATTATATTTATATAATGCTGGGTAATGGTAGGGCCGCTTTGGACCCTGACTTTGCCTAAAAGGCTGTTGAAAAGCAGTAATCGGCGGCGTCAGACATAAAAAGTCAAACTACTTATGTATGTCCAATACACAGCGTACTTTGACTTTTTTCGCTTCCTTGCATCTCACTATTTTTAAACAGCCTTACCAAAATCTACTTTTTCAACAGGCTACTAAAATTGAATGCATCCCCTCATGGAAACGTGAGGGGATTTTTTTTAACGCGGCGAACCTTGACAAATGCGAGCCTGCGGCCCATAAAAAACCATGCAACAATGGTATGTATATCTCATGCTTTGCGCCGACGACAGCTTGTACTGCGGTATTACCACCGATGTGCAACGCCGTTTGCAAGAACACAATGGCGAGAAAAAGGGCGGCGCCAGATACACCAAAACCCGTCGCCCCATACAGCTTGCCGCATGTGCCCCTGCCCCCACGCGCAGTGAGGCCGCAAAGCTGGAAGCCAGCATCAAAAAACTGCCCAAATTGCATAAAATTTCTGCTTTGCAAGGCTTTAATCAGCCATAGCTTTGGCATGGCATTAAAAAGAACATCACCATTAAAGGATTACTCATGATTCCCTGGGAAATTGCCACCACCTTTTGTTTTGCCGCCGTCATGCTTGCCATTGCCCCCGGCCCCGATAATATTTTTGTGCTTACCCAATCGGCACTGTATGGCGCTCGCGCAGGCATTGCCACCACATTGGGCCTCATGACAGGCATCATAGGCCATACCGTGGCCGTGGCCCTTGGGGTGGCAGTTATCTTCCAAACCTCTCCCATGGCCTTTCTGGCGTTAAAAATGGTGGGTGCTGGATATTTACTCTACTTGGCGTGGCTCACCATCAAGAGCGGTGCCACCGAAGCCAGCTTGCAAGGGCAGAATTTTGTGGGGCATTGGGCTTTGTACAAACGCGGCATCATCATGAATATTACCAATCCTAAAGTGACGTTGTTCTTCTTGGCCCTATTACCGCAATTTGCCAGCCCAGAATATGGCTCTTTACCCGTACAAATGTTCATGCTGGGGGGATTATTTATCCTATCGGCTTTCAGCGTGTTCTCCACGGTGGCTTTGCTTGGCGGACAGCTTGCGCGCTGGTTCAATGCTTCGCCCGTGGCGCAAATTTATATGAATCGCGTGGCGGCGGCTGTTTTTGTGTGTATGGCTGGGGCGCTTTTGCTTAGTCAAGCATAGGATGGGGGGGGTGGATGCTATGCTTTTTTATGTGCTTGCGTATGAAGCTATTTAATAACATGACAATTAATCGATTTGCGCTCCCGCGCGGGGGCAAGGGCCTCTTGGGGCTAGTCGCCCCGCCGGCCCTTACAATCCCGCTCCCCCATTAAGCCTGCTGTGGTCTCTCCTTCCGAGACTTTCTGCTCGCTTACGCTCCCAGAAGATTCCCTACAGGGCTACGGCCTACAAGGTAGGCCTGCGCGACACAGCAACGGCTTTTTAAATCTCTCTCTGAGCAAAGATACTTTATCCAACAAAACTTACATGTCAAAAATAACCACACTCCATGACTAACTAATCCCTTAAAAGCTAATAAGGTTACGTAGTTCAGTTGTCCGTGAAATCACTCCCTTCTTCATACAAGAAAATTACCATCCAAAGCAGAAACAAGTCTGTGCAGTGCCGCAGTGCGAGACCTTGGCTCGCACTGCCCCGAAGTACATCCTTTTGAGCGAAGCGAAAAAGAGGTACGTAGGGAATGGCCACTGCCAGACTGTAAGGGGGGAGCCGGGAATGTAAAGGGGCTGGCAGGGGGGCAGAGCCCCTCATGAAGCCCCTTTAAAGTTGAAACAAAATATATAGCTAAAATCTTTTATATCCTCGATGACGAGGACTCTAAGTTCCCTCACATCCAAAAAAAAGCCCGTGGCACAATCCCCAAAAACCCGTGGCACACCACAAAAAAAAGGGAGAGCACTTGCGTACTCTCCCCAATAATCAGCTATGCAGCTTTCTAGCCTTTGTACTCGAAAGTACCGGCTTCTTTCTTCACCTCTACGGCGATCTTCCACAGTAAGGAAAGAATCAAGAGGCCCACACCGTATACACCGAGAGCTACGGTGATTTCAGTGATGGTAGGCGTGTAAATGGTCACGCCCTTGAAGGGGTTGGGTGTGAAACCACCGATAAGAAGGCCGAGGCCCTTATCAATCCACGAAGCTGCCACAAGCATGATAAGTGCAAAGGGAAGCAAGGTGGGGTTTTCACGGTATTTGGGTGGCACTAAGATGACTAAGGAGCCAAAGGCCATGACCACAGCGGCCCACATCCAATAGGTGACCCAGCCAATTTCGCCGTCAAGACCGGCAAAGAGGAAGATCATTGGGTATTGGTGGCTGGTTAAACCACTGTAGAATACGGTGAATATTTCCAAGAAGTAGAAGAACACGTTGATGCACATGGCGTACGTGATAATCACAACAAGGGTCTTCACAGCTTCTTTGCCTGGATCGAACTTCACAAGCTTCTTCATGAGGAACATGAGTAAAAGCAAGATGGCAGGACCGGAGCAGAAAGCAGAGGCCAAGAAGCGCGCTGCCATGATGGCAGAGAGCCAGTAGTAACGACCGGGGATACCAGCGTACAAGAAGGCCGTCACGGTGTGGATGGAGAAAGCCCAAAGGATGGACAAGTAAATCATATACTTAATCCATTTTGGTGGATCGATGTCCAAACGCTCAGCTTCCAAGGTAACCCAGCCGATGACGGCGTTAAGTACCAAGTAACCAAAAAGTACCAACATGTCATAGAACATGACGGAGTTGGGTGTTGGATGGAAAATCATGTTCAACATACGTTGGGGTTGACCTAAGTCAACAACGATGAAGAGCATGCACATGACTACCGAAGAAATGGCCATGAATTCGCCAAAGATAATCATGCGTTTGAATTTCTTGTAATGGTGGAAGTATGCAGGAAGCACAAGCATAACTGCAGAAGCCGCCACACCTACAAGGTAGGTAAATTGCGAAATATACAATCCCCACGACACGTCGCGCTCAAGGCCGGTTACACCAAGGCCATTGATGGATTGATGGATGTAGGCACAAAAACCGGCGCCAATAACACCTAGCAAAAAGAGAAGCCAGATGTAGTAAGCACGGGAGCCTTGTAATAATTTTTCAACCATGACTCGTCCTCCCTAGATAAGATAGTAGACACCGGGGTCTGTGCCGTAAGTGGGTTTGCGTCTGATGTGGAAATGCTCAGCAAGAGCCTTACGCACATCGGAGTTTGGATCTTCCAAATCACCAAAGAGGATGGCGCCATTGGAAGCTTCTACACAGGCGGGCAATTTGCCAACGGCCAAAAGCTCTGTGCAGAAGGTGCATTTTTCCACAACACCCAACATACGTGTGGGGTATTTAGGATTGGGCACAGGATTTGGCAAACTCTTGCGTGGATCAAAGAAGTTGAAGCTACGTGCGCCATAAGGGCAACCGGTCATGCAGAAACGGCAGCCGATACAACGGTGGTAGTCCATGGCAACGGTGCCATCGGTCATCTTGTACGTGGCACCGGTGGGGCACACACGAACGCAAGGAGGATTGCTGCAATGGTTACAAAGCAAAAGGAATTGCTGCTTTTTCACACGTTCTGGCAACATGGAGTTGGCATCGTCTGGGAAAGTAGCCTTGTAGCTGTCGTGCCAAAGCCACTTGATTTCCTTGGTACCGGAAGTCACAGGCACGTTGTGCACGTCATGGCAAGCTTTGGCAAGCTTTTCCATGTCAGCCACGTCATTCAATTTGCGTGTATCAATTACCATGGCCCAGCGTTTAGCTTTTAAAGCAGTGGCGTTGCGCTCATAAGAGCCAATGCCGGCAGCGGCTTCGTTGGCACCCAAAGTGGCGGCACCAGCGCTAAAAGCAAATGCGGAAAGACCAGCAATTTTAAGGAATTTTCTTCTGCTGTTATTCATTACTTCTTCCCCTCCGGACGAATGTGGCATGTCCAGCAATATGGGTCTACACTATTGGAAGTGTGGCACTTTAAGCAGAATTCTTCATAGTCTGCGTGGCAGGACAAGCAAGTGTTTTGCAGACTGATTTCCCACTTTTTGCCTGTAGAAGACACATAGGTACGGTTTTCATTGCGAAGAGCTTCATCACGCCAATCGTTGAGCAATTGCATATGCTCAGCGCGCATGTATTCCACGGGCTCAATGCACTCTTTTTCATTTTTGGGTAAGGTCACCGCGGGACGAGTATAGTCACCTTCGGCGCCCATGTTCACTGCCCAGAAAGGAGCGGTGAACAATACCACAAAGACGAATATTCCCAATATAACATACTTTGCGTTATACATTATTCATCCTCCTCACTCACGGCATTGGGCAAGTCTTCTTGACGCAAGTCCATGGTGCGTGGGCTTTCACCCTTCATGACCAAAGCGTTGGCAACAAGTTCATGCAAACCGGAAACGCTTACGCCAGGAGCCCAGTAATTGGCCACAGGAGGTAAGGTTGCACGGTCAATGGCGCAGACGCAAGCCATGTGGTTTACGCCGTGTTTTTGTTGTACATAGCGCAGAGCGTTACCACGAGGCATACCTGCACGCATACGTAATTCCATGATTTCTTCTGTGTTAAGGCCGGAACCAGAACCGCAGCAGAAAGTTTCTTCGCGGATGGTGCGATCTGGCATTTCCACAAAGTTATTACATACAGCGCGTAAGATTTCGCGTGGCTCATCAAGAAGACCCATGGCGCGGGCTGGGTTACAGGAGTCGTGCCATGTGGTTACAAGATGGTCGTTGCGGCTAGGATCTAAGTTGAGCTTCTTGTGACGGATAAGGTCAGCGGTGAACTCAGCAATGTGGATCATTTTTGTGGACTTGGCATTTTCAAACACAGTGCCTGTGATGGGGGACTTTGGAGTCTCCATGCAGGAAGGTGTGGGGCCGTTGAAGGTGTCCATGTATTGGTTAAGTACACGCCACATGTGTCCGCACTCGCCACCGATGATGTACTTACAACCAAGGCGCTCGGCTTCGGCGTACATTTTGGCATTGATTTTTTTGGCCATGTCAAAGCTTGTGAAGGAACCGAAGTTACCGCCCTCAGAAGCATAGGTGGACATGGTGTAGTCAAGGCCAAGCTCGTGGAAGAGCAAGAGGTAACCCATGAAGGTATAAATACCAGGATCAGCAAAGGCGTCACCAGAAGGCGTAATGAAAAGAATTTCATGGCCTTTTTCGTTCAAAGGAACGTTGGGAC
>CAYJLO010000014.1:0-45279 GCA_964370835.1 uncultured Desulfovibrionaceae bacterium | reverse complement strand
GGAATGCCTTGGTTCTTGATGGACTGCTCGGCATTGGTGTTCCATTTTTCCGTGGTGGAAATCCATACACGAGAAACGAAAGCTGTATCTTTAGCACCAGAAATAGGGTCGGTAAAAAGGCGTGTTGACGTGGCAAGAAAGGAGTCCACAGCGTTTTTATCAATGACAGCATCATCGGCATAGCACTTACACTGAATAGCCCAATATCCGCCAAAATCAGTACGAGCGACAAGGTCAATACCCAAGTCTTTACCGCCTAAATCTTGCCGTGCCGGGAACTCTTCCCAAAGCCAAACGTCAGTAAGGTCAGAATAACGTGGGTCTGTGAGAAGCCATTTTTTTATAAGCTTCTCAAAGTTTGTGCCTTTTTCACGCTCGGACATTGATTCCGTGCGAAAATATTTGATAACATCTTGAAATGTCATAGGGATGCTCCATGTGTTGCGCTGTGCGCGGAGTGTATCATGGAGGGGGTGCAGGGGCAAGGGAGGGGGGTTGGTAACACGGAGGGGATGAAGGATGCCTTTAGTCATAATAAATTAAAATAACAATAGTTTTATGGAGTATGAATGTTGTGGTATGTATTTACTTATTTCGCAAATTTATGTAGCTTTTGACATGCTAAGTTTGCTCTTAACTCGAAGAAAAACACGCGATATCTTTAATGCAAAAGTTAATTAAACCGAAGTATTGAGAGTAGGGGAAGCACTGTTAGATGCAGAGCATAAAGACATCAGAGCTTGCCATGGCAAACTACAATCACTAAAATAAGCCAGGTGCATATTATGACAAACGATGAATATTTCCCTTCAATAGAAAGGCAGAAGACAGTGTGTTTTAGTGGGCATAGGCTGCACAAATTCTCTGTATTTGATGATGTAGTTACTATTCAAGATTTGTTACACAAAACTATTTTAGACTTTGTGCAAGCTGGATATACGACTTTCCTCAGTGGTATGGCTGATGGTTTTGACATGTTGGCAGCAGAAAGTGTGCTAAAAATGCAAAAAATACACCCATATATCAAACTAATCGGAGTCATTCCTTGCAATAATTGGCGACAATTACGTGGTGACGAAGAAGCGATTTTTGCCAAAGCTCACAAAATTATTGCTATAGCCAGCAAAGCAGGAACCAAGGCATACCACGCGCGTAATCGATACTTGGTGGATAATGCATCAGTACTTGTATGTTATTTTAATGGATCCACTGGTGGAACGAGGTATACTGTAAACTATGCTACTACTCAGCAAGTGAAAATTATAAATTTATGTCATGATTTCTGCATTAAATGTACAAAGTAAGCTACTTAAGGATAACAAATGACGCTTTTAACTAGTAGTAAACGCCAAATTTATGCCCAAGGTGACATAGATGGTGCCTGTTTTCTCTACAGTGTTGTCAATGCTTATATTGCCTTGACGGGAAAGCAACCAGCTTTTGAGCAAATATGCACCATGGTATCAGGACTTAAGCATCCCGGAGATTTTCTAACAGGAAATATAGGTACACAAACAAATTATGCTGATATCCTGCCTGAAACCATAGCCTACTGTTTAAAGGCCTTGGGGGCAGAGAGCTTCAGTATTGCTGCGGTAGAACAAACACAGCTTTCAAGCATAGCCAATGTCATAGATAAGACCAGTGTTGTTCTTGTGCATTATAAAGGTGATTCATTATACTTAAAGAATATGAACCATTGGGTTTGCTGTGTCGCCACAGAAGCAAACATAGTTCATGTGGCATGTTCAGTAATTTTACAGAAAGTATTTATGAATTATGAAAATTATAAAGAAATATACCATGAAGAAATGCAAAGATGGTCAAATGATATGCTGACAGAGCACACGCACATTGTATCAGAAGATATTTATAAGATTAGCATATTGTAACATGATTCTATAATTAAATACATAAAAAAACACTTATACATTTTACTTGGAGGAAATTATGCAATTGCCATTTTCCATAACTGTTGGGGTAACAGGACGCCGTGAACTCCCTGAAAAACAACTTGAACGCATTGAAAGTCAGGTGTCTGACATCTTGGATACCATATGGACAACAAGCAAAGATATTGTGCATAAAAATCCTGATATTTTCTCTATTAAAAATATGGATCTATCCGTTTGTTCTTGCCTTTCTGAAGGTGCCGATAGGTTCGTAGTAAATCAGGGCCTTAAACTAGGATATTTCATTGATGCAGCTATTCCCTTTCCGGAAGATAGCCTTGTACATGCCAGAGACTTAGAGGGAGAAGAACAAGATAACTCTCGTGCTGAACTCAAAAGTTTTATAACACAATCACGCATCTTACCTATTAGTGATTATGCTAAAGATAATGAAGCCACAGCTTTAGAAAACACCCCAGAAGGGCGAAGAGTACGTAGGAAAGCCTATTTAGATGCAGGATTAGCCATGCTTGAGCAAAGTGATATTTTGCTAGCTCTTTGGGATGGTGAAAAAAGTGAAAATGTAGGCGGTACCTATGATATTATTAAAAGAGCTATTTCTCAAAATATCATTGTGCTTTGGGTGCATACGGAAAAAGATATCCCTGTTTGCGAATATGCTTACATAGACGGCGAATTTAAGAGTAAAAAAATACAAGACTTTAGCGTTCAAATTCAAGAGTTTTTTGGCGCTCCTTGGCATTTTGGTTTTAGTAATTGCATAAAAGATATGCATGCTACCGAACGTAAAGAGCCTTTCTGGGCATCGTTCTATGATAAGCTTTATGATATAATTGCGCCCAAAGCAAAAAAATCTCCCATCAAAACGCAGTCTCAAAAAAAACAAAGTTCAACTGATTCAACAATACCATTGGAACTTCCTCCATCACCATTAAAAGATATTAGAATATTTTCTACGCTAGCTGGCTATTATGCCAAATTGTATCGTTCCTTCTTTTTATTAAATTGTTTGTTAGGTGCTTTAGCCGTTACAGTGGCTATCTTTGCCATAGGTTTACCCATGTCTTTGTCCGGAATAAAAATTGCTTTAGGATTTCTTGAGCTAGGCCTGCTTTCGCTTTTATGGCGATTGCACGTCATCTCTCAGCCTCAAAAAGAGGACTGGCAACATAAATCCATTAATTATCGTTTCTTAGCAGAAGTTGTACGGAACAGTAATTTTCTTTACAAGCAAGGTATAAGCCTACCTGTTCGCACCGCACTTCCTTATTATGACATAAAAGTTCCTTTATGGGTGACATGGTTTACCCGTATTTTATTACTTTCTCATAAGAATTTAAAATTAGCAGGACATGTGGGAAAGGTACAAAAAGAGCATCTTTTAGAATGGATAATGGGGCAAATAACCTATCATCAAGACAAAGCAAAACGATGCCACCATGCGGAACATGCACTACACTCCCTTGTGGAAAAAATGTTCCTTATCACTTTCATGTGTATCATTATTCACCTATTAGGCAAAATATTTACCCTTTCGCCTATTTTCTTAGGTGTACTATTCACATTAGCTTTAGCCTGTGTAATGCGCCCCATAACTATGCTACGTACGTTCTTTTTAATAATTGTATTTGCTATTTGTGCTTTCATGCCTTTTGGCGGCCTTATTCATATCTTTGGAATGCTTTCTATTTTATTTCCGTTGTGGGCTATGACGCTACATGCCCTTGGCCAATATGGAGAATTTAAGCGCATGGAAAACCGTTCTTTAGCCATGATGACACAATTACAAAAACACAAAAATGACCTTGAAAAAGCTGAAACTTCTGAAGAAATTATTCAAGTTGCAGAACAAGCAGCAGAAACCATACTTGATGAAGTCAATGAGTGGAATATTCAAAGCAAGATGACCAATGTTGTGAAAGGTTAATGAGTAGTTCTAAATGTTTGTAGAAAATGAGAGTATATCATGCAAGAAATCCGTATATTTGTGGCGTCTTCCAATGAATTGCGTTATGAACGTTTGATTCTTTCTGAGTTTGAACTTATGTTGAATCAATCTATTCCAGAAAAAAATATTAAAATAATTATGGAAAAATGGGAACATCTTGATTCCTCTATGGGACCACAGCATAAACAAGATGACTACAATGATGTTTTAAGAGGGTGTGATATGTGCATAGCTCTCTTTTGGGCTAGATTTGGGGGGTACACAAATATTGAATTTGAAGCTGCACGCCAAAAATGGGCAGAGGGTGGAAGCTTAAAAAATATCTATGTATATTTTAAAGAGCCAACTGCAGAAAAAAACATGAGTGAGGAACTCATCGCTTTTAAGCAAGCGTGTAAGGAAAATAGCGTTTCGTATGTTGATTTTAGCGATGAAGAACAACTTATTTATCATGTACTCACTCATGTTGATGCCTATTGTCAAGAGAACCTTGGAATAGCTATTGCTAGAATTGAGGACAATAAGCTTATGGTGGGACATAAAGCTTTTGTTGATTTGAAAGATATCGAAATTTAAGAGGTTTTCCATGAAAAATATTCGCATTTATCTTGCTGCAGCTGATGATTTAAAGATGGAAAGTTTGGAAATTGCAGATTTGGTGACGCATCTTAATAAACTATTTCATTCGCGTAAAATCAACTTAGAGCTTATTCCCCATGGAAAGAATATGGGGGAACTGCATGAGTGCGAACTTTGCTTCACTTTGTACCATACAAAATTTGGCGATTACAATAGAGAAAATTTTGAAAAAGCTTATACTGCTTTACAAGAAAACGGTGTTAATCCTCATAAAATATATGTCTTCTTTAAAGATGCTCAAGAGATAGAACCGGATTTGCTTACTTTTAAGCAAAGTTTTTCCACAGACTATGGGCACTTTTTTGGCAAGTTTGAAAATGTGGACACCATGCGCTTGCAATTTTTATTACAGCTTGAGGCTTATAATAATAAGCATAGCCATGACCAAGTCATCAAGGTGGAAAATCAAAAAATTATGCTGGGTGAATTTGAAGCGGTGAATTTTGATAAAGTATCTTTCGTTGATGCAAATGATAGTTATACATCTCTGCGCGATGACATTGAAGAATTGAACGAAGAAATCGAAGACTTGCGCCTTGAGCTTGATGAGAATCCAGATAATGCTAAAAAACAAGAAAAGCTGCAAAAAAAACTCAATTCACGTAACAAAAAACAAGAAGAATTTGCTCAATTGCAAGAGGCTATTTTTAATACAGCCTTGCGCATTGCCAAACTTACTGGACAGCGCATTTCTGAACGCATTGAACGTGCCATAGCCGCCTTTGAAGAAGGGGATTTGAGTAAAGCCAATACCATTTTGGAAGAGGCAGAACGTGACGCAGACATTGCAATAGATGAGTATGATGCGGCAGTAGAACTTGCGGAACAAAAAAGGCAGAATGTAATTTTTTCCATTGAAGAGCTTTTGCTCAAAACAGATGTTGCTCTTGGTGATACCAAATTCACAATTGAAGAGCGTATTGAACAAGTTGCCAGTGCTTATGCCAAAGCACGAGAGCTGGCTTTAAAAATTTCATATGACAAGAAACAATATTTAGGCTTACTTTTTTACTATGCTGGGTTTTTAGATACATACGCCAAATATGACCTTGCATTGCAAATATATGAAGAGGCTTTACCATTGTACAAAGAATTGTATGGCGATGATGGTGAAGATATTACGACTATATATAATAATATTGGTGAGGTATACAGAGCCCAATGTGACTATGAAAAGGCTTTGGAACAGTATTTTATCACACTAGAAATACATGAAAAAGTGTTTGGTAAGGAGCATTCAAACACTGCTAGGAGCTATGACCGCATTGGACTTACTTACTATCAGCAAGGAAAATTTGTTGAATCATTTAGATATTTATCTATTGCAATCCAAATTCTTGAGAAAACTTTAAGCAAAGAGCACCCTCATACTGCAGTAACGTATAATAACCTTGCCCTTGTTTATAGTGCTCAAGAAGATAATCATTTAGCTTTAGAGTATTTCCATAAAGCACAAAAAATACATAAAAATACCTTGGGAGAAAGTCATCCTGAAGTTGCCACACAACATGGAAATATTGGAGGAGTTTATCTAGGACAAGGTGACTATAAAAAAGCTTTGGAACACTGTTTTTTGGCACTTGAAATACATGAAAAAGTGCTCGGCAAGGAGCACCCAAAAACTGCTATGAACTATAATGATATTGGCTCAATATACGAATTTCAAGGTGATTACCCCAAAGCTTTGGAACAGCATTTTATTGCACTGGAGATACGAGAAAAAGTGCTCGGTAAGGAACACCTTGATATTGCTATGAGCTATTATAGTATTGGCTCAGTATATGCTTCTCAAGGTGAGTATGCCAAGGCATTAGAACAGTATTTTATGGCACTGGAGATACGAGAAAAAGTGCTCGGTAAGGAACACCCTGATATTGCTATAAGCTATTATAATATTGGCTCAGTATACGAATCTCAAGGTGATTACCCCAAAGCTTTGGAACAGCGTTTTATTGCACTGGAGATAGAAGAAAAAGTTTTTGGAAAAGAACACCCGCACACGGCTAGAAGCTATAATAATATTGGTTCAGTATATGAATCCCAAGGAGACTATGCCAAGGCATCGGAATATTATTTTATGGCATTGAAGATACGAGAAAAAGTACTGGGTAAGGAGCACCCTGATACTGCCATCTGCTATAGCAATATTGGCTGGGTATATGGTTCTCAAGGCGATTACCCCAAAGCTTTGGAACAGCATTTTATTGCACTGGAGATAGAAGAAAAAGTTTTTGGAAAAGAACACCCGAACACTGCTAGCAGCTATAATAATATTGGTTCAGTGTACAAATCCCAAGGTGACTATGAAAAGGCTTTGGAACAGTATTGTATAGCACTGAAGATACATGAAAAAGCACTTGGAAAAGAACATCCCAACACTGCTAGGAGCTACTACAACATTGCCTCTGTTTATGAAAATCAAGAAAATTACCCACAAGCTTTGGAATTTTATCTCAAAGCTATTCATATCAAAGAAATAAATTTAGGGTCAGAAGATCCTAATACAGCAATAATATATTTTAATATCGGTACTGTTTATTTTTACTTAGATGATATGGAAAACTCTCTAAAATATCACCTCAAAGCAGGACATGCCAGAGAAAAGTCTTTGGGGCTTGAAAATTCCGCCACCGTCAATAGTAATTTTACCATAGGCATTCTTTATTCAAATCAGGGTAATTATACTAAAGCCTTTGAGTATTATTTCAAGGCTCTTCAAGGTAAAGAAGCCTTAGGTGAAAATGAAGATGAAGAAATAGCATCGATGTATTTTTTCATTGGAAGTGAGTATGTTGACTTAGAAGATAATGACAACGCTTTACAATATACCTCTAAATCCTTAGCCATTCGTAAAAAAGTTTTCGAAGAAAATCATCCTGACATTGCCGTAGTATATAATAACATGGGCTACGTTTACAATCTGCAAAACCAGTACACCGAAGCTTTAGAACATCACTCCAAGGCTTTACAAATACGTGAAGCGCATTTTGGTATAGACCATGTTGAAACAGCAAACTCATACCACAATCTTGGTACAGTATATAAAAATATTGGTGACCATGAAAAAGCTAAAGGGTATTATACAAAGGCTTTAGTAATTCGTATGCGTGACCTTGGTGTAGAGAATGAGCTTACCATAAAGACAAAAAGTGCGCTTGATGAATTGCCATGAAAAAATATTAATAAAATGTATGAAAGGATATCATCATGAAAGTTACAACAAGTTTATCACAAGTGAGGCACCATTAACCTTGACTGTAGCTCCATGTGTCAATGATTCCCGAGCTCATATTTTAAAGGAAATAGCACAAAAATATAACATAAAGCTCATATACAAATCTAGCTTTGATAAAGCCAATCGTTCTTTATTTGGTTCATATCGAGGATTAGGTCTGACCAAAAGCCTCAATGTTTTACACGAAAATGCCCTACCGGTAAACGCTAGTTAAAATTAAACACTATGTAACTTTGGAGAGATGCCATGTCTAGTAGATACATTAGAATTTTTATCAGTTCAACATTTAGTGACTTTACTGATGAACGTGATGCTCTTAATAAAGAAGTCTTCCCTAGGCTTAAAGGTTATTGCCAACAACATGGTTTTGTATTTCAAACGGTTGACTTGCGCTGGGGTGTTACGCAAGAAGCCTCCACAGAACAAGATACCATACGGATTTGCCTTGAAGAAGTAGAACGTTGCCAGAAGCTTTCTTCTACGCCAAACTTCTTTTTACTCCTAGGAAATCGATATGGCTGGGAGCCTCTACCGCCCAGCATTACTGAAGAGCTTGCCAATAAAATTATCCCTCAATTAAAAATAATGCCCAAGGAGCGTGATAGCTCAATTTTACCCCCTTTTAAACTTTTTGAGAAATGGTATGTTTTAGATAAAAATAACATTCCTGCTCACTATATATTACGTCCACGTACACCAGGGGATAATTTTAAAGTAGAAAGCGACATTTTATTGAGTATGTTGCGCCATGCCGCCAAGGAAAGTGCGCTTTCCAAAGCTGAATTAGATATGTTTTTCCTTTCGGCTACGGCATTTGAAATTGTAGAAGGTATAAGAAATGTGGTTCCCTCTGCGCATCATAGTAATCCTGTCATTTGCTACTTTAGAGAAATTGATAATATTGACAGACATGTAGATGTTGATATTGATAAAAAAACACGTCTCACTTCGTTGAAGGAAGAGTTAAAAAACACCTATCCTGAGTTTGAGTTTGAAATTACGCTAGGGAAAAATGCAACACGCCACGACTACCTTGAAAAATTTAAGAGGCAAACATTCAAAACACTTAAAAAAGTTGTTGATTATAGAATAAAAGAAGAAAAGAGAAAAAGAACTTCGGCTCCAGCTCTTTTAGAGCGCACTTTGCATCATCGCTTTGCAGAACAGCGCCGCGAAAACTTTTTTGGTAGAGGAAAAGAACTTGCAGCTGTGGCGTCGTATATATCCGCTTCAGAAAAAAGAGCTCTCATTGTCTACGGAGAAGGCGGGGTGGGAAAAAGTGCTTTTATGGCACAGGTTCTCAAAAATCATCTTGAAACTAATTCCTTATGCTTTTTTCGCTTTGTGGGAGGAAGTGTAAGCTCTACCGATGCCTACAGTCTTGTGCATAGTCTGTGCGAAGAAATATACCATATGTGCAAACGTAGCGTAAAAAAAAGCATAGGTAACAAAAAATCCATTCCTAAAACATATCCGGCTCTTTGCAATTTTTTTGAAAACTTGCTCAATAATATACCTAAAAACACAAAAATATCCATTTTTGTAGATGCCATAGACCAATTACAAAGCGAAAGCGGAGAAAATGCTTTACGCTGGATTCCTACGCAATTACCTGAAAATGTAGCCTTTATTGTTTCCACGCAAGGCGGTGACTATTTGAAATCTGCTCAAGCAGCATTTAGTACATCACCCATAGATTTAGTCATTCCTTCTCTTGATAAAGACAGTGTAAAGGAAGCCTTGCACGGTCTTCTTCATAAAGCTTCTCGTGTTTTGCAACCCAAGCAGGAAGTCATGGTGCTTAAGCGTTGTACACACAGTGGTTTGGGGCTTTATATAAACATGGCTTTTCAATTGGTGAAAGGTTGGAAGTCTTATGAAAAGCAAAGCCCTTTACCCAAGGGTATAGATGCGCTGATACAATATCTTTTTGCAGACCTTGCTACCGAAAGACAGCATGGGAAAGTGTTGACAGAGCGTGTTTTGGGCTATCTTGCATTAACACATCAAGGCATTACAGAAGATGAAATTATGCAAATTCTTACGGATGACACAACAGTTATGCTTAATTGTAAAGAGCGATTTAACCGCTCCCCTAAAGCAAAAGAACTTCCTTTTATGGTTTGGGCACGTATGCGCTCAAGTATTAATGACTACTTGAAGGAAGTTTCCGTCGGTGAACATATTCATTTGCAATTTTATCATAGAATACTTGAAGAAAATGTGACCCAAGGTTTTTTACCCTTACCATTTACAAAGCTTTTACAAGAAAAGCTTTGTGACTTTTTTAGGGCGCAAAAAACGTGGTTTAATACGCAAAAAAATCTACCCAATATACGCAAAATAACGGCACTTCCTTATCATCTCCGACAAACAGAAAATGTACAAAATCTCAAAGAGTTGCTGATTGATAAAGACTATTTTCAGGCTAAAGTTGAAACAAATAATCTTTATGCTTATACACAAGAGGCCTTGTGGGTTAATAAAAAATTACCCACAGAAAAGGAGCAAAAAGAATTTGCACAAAGTATTTTTACTTTGGTTGTACAGCATAATGAAACTAGCACCAAATCTAAGATTATTTGGTCTGATTTACATAGTTTATTAATATATAGTGAGAATAGAGTTCTGCATAGACAATTTTTTTCAGTGCCAGAAACTCCAGAAGATATCATTAAGCTTGTCCCAGAAACTCCTGATACAGTTGCCAAAAAAATTTACGAAGAGTGCGTAGCAAATAAAATAAATTACTATAGAAGAATGGGATTGCTTGGTAGAGGTGAAAATTTAGTGCTTGAAGAGCTTGCCAAACTTTTTTATGCAGATACGCCTATTACTTTAGATGCCACATATACTGACCTTATGGAATTTAATAAAAATATATCCTTAGGTGAGGTAGCTGTTATTGAACAGGGAAAGCCTATGAATTCTAAATACGTGTCGCAAAAGTTGCAACATATAAAAGATGTTAAGCATTTTTCACGACTTCTTTATGAATTGGGTTTCATTCAATTTTTCCAAGGAAAATTTAAAGAAGCGTTTAACACAATACTTACCAGCTCTGTGACAGCTAGAGAAGTGCACAATAGCCCCGGAGAGCTTATTTCACGTTGTGTGGCCTATCATATTCAAGCCATAAGCGCTCTTTTTGACGATGCACAAAAAGAAGAGTATATGGAAAAATATAAAAATATTTTAGATAGCGCTCGCAGGGAATTCATGCATCTTGCTACTGTATTAACTCATGATGGAGAAAGAACAAATGCCGCACGTTGGCGCGATGCCAATACCATAGAGCATGCAGGGATTATTGCTGCCAATATGGATGACTTAATTACTTTAACCCAGTGCGAAAATGAATATAGTAGCAGTCCTTGGGTGCAAGGTAATGATGACAAGTCAAATCTATACTTCATGCAAGCACGTTTAGCAGAGCTCAAGGCGCGTTTGGCTGTTCCTCAAGATAAAAAATTATATCATATTGCTTGTGAGAAGATGGAGTATTGCATACAGTATGAAGTAAAACGTGTAGCAAACTCAGATGCTAAAATAGATCACGAAGCTCAACTGTACTTATGCCTAGGTCGCTCGTACAAAGCCTTAGGTAATAAGAGTAAAGCTAGAAGTGCTTGGGAAAAAGCTGCCAATCTTCATGATGAACCGGGGAATCATGTGTGGAAAAAGGAAGCGCAGCGATTGTTACAAGAGCTTGCAAAGTAAAATGACATCTTTTGGGGAATTAAATTTTATTAATTTTTCTTCGGACTGTGGAGTGAGTATCATTTAAATTAACGTTAGATGCCCTCGGAAAAGCCGAGGGCATGGGCGACAATGAGTCACTCAAAGTAGTTTTTATATAAAAAGTTTTCATTATTACCTGTAATGCTAATAATTGGTATATTGTTAAATTCTGCATATTGAATAATGGGAGATAGCTCAGTTGTATTTCCGGATTTTGAAACAAGAAAAAGAAGACTATTTGATGTGATAGTACCAAGGTCTCCATGGGTAGCATCTGTAGGGTGCATAAAAAGAGCAGGGGTTCCCGTTGCAGCAAATGTAGCGGCTATTTTTCTTCCTATAATGCCACTTTTTCCTACTCCTGAGACTATAACATGTCCTTTTACGTTAAGTATTTCTTGCACACAATTGTTAAAACGAGTGTCCAATACTGATAATACTTTTTGTAATGAGTTAATTTCAAAAAATATAACTTCTCTTGCTATATCAAGATGTGATTTTTTATATATTTCTTTCATCTTTTGCCTAAGGTGTTTTCTATAATGTTAATATCTCTATATCTATCAGCTAGTTTTTCAAAGCCTATAATTTCAGATGGAGATTCGTTATTTACCCAATGAAAAGCTGCAAATTTTTCTTCTGAAGGCGAGAAAAAGTTTCCAAACTCATTAGTAATAATATAGTTGCCGTCCTTAAAAAAATTATAGGTAAGCAATGGTTTAGAAGTTTTTTTCGTGATGTCCCATAAAATAATGCTATCATCTTCATGTCGTGAGATAAAAGAGCCTTGTTGAGTAAAGTGCACTTCTGTAAGCTTAGATATATTTGGATAACGATACTGCGGTATGCTCAGAAAGGGTGTATCTTTTTCAGAGTTTATGTTGTAAACTGCCATCATGTCCACATAAGTATTTAAAAATTTTGGCAATTTAACATAGACGTGAGGAGCTGCTTCGCTAAAATGCGAAAGAGCATGCATGTGTTCTAATGAAAAGTACTCTGCATCATATTGCAGTGTTATTTGTGCAGGTGTAGAAGAAGTATTGTAATCGAAATGTATACGTGTGCCATCAGCCACTCTTGTTTCTGCAAAAGCATTTCTCAAAAGAAGATTCTCTGCAGTAAAAGAAAGAATTTCCTTTTCTTGTAATTCTGGCAGAAGTATGCACAAAGCCTGCATTTTTTCCCAAGAGTAAAACGCTGCTTCGCTGTCTGTACTTAGCAGAGAGGTGAACCCTGCAGGTACGGGGTTAGCCTCATTTTGCGTTAAAAATACCATTTTTTGTAGTTTGGGGGAAAAAGCCATAGCATAAATAAGGGAAGTATATCTGCGAGATAAAATTTTTGAAGTTTTCAATGAAATAGCATGCAAAATATCTTCCTGTGTTATCCACACAGTATCCCCATGCGTATCCACAACCATGTGGTAGATGCTACCTTGAATGGCCGTTACTTTTTGTTGCCATTGTCCTTCTTTATATATATGCAACACCCCTGCATCATTAATAGCCACAAGACTTTTCCCATCTGCACTAAAGGAAAGAGCTTGTATTTCCTTTGTATTTTTCAGTTCGTGAACCTGCACCTTTCCTGTGAGGGGGTGTACGATGAAAATATGTGGGGAATCTCCGGCAAGAGCATATTCTTTTTGCACTGAAAAGGCAGTACACTGTATATTCAACGTGGGATATTGTATCGTGTTCTCTGGGAGCGTATACAAGGTATATGTATCTTGCGTCTCTGTCGCTCCTTTTAATAAGGGCGTAATACCATATTGGGTCCAAAAGTTTTCTTGTAAACGTGTATAGTCTTCATGCGATAGTTTCTCATAATACAACATGGTGATATTCCAAGGCTCCATTTCACGTAACATTTCGTCAGAGAGATTCATATCTATGGCAAGTTCTTCCGTTTCAAATGTCTTTGTATTGAGCACGGATATTTCACCAAAAGAATCCCCTTGAAGAGCTACAAAAGCTCCATCTTGAGACATGGCAGGAATGATACTTACATGTTCAAGAGAGTACAGGAGATTATGTGCACTGCTAAAAAAGTGAATTCCCCCTGCTCCAATACCTGTTCCATAGAGTCGATGGGCATCAGTGTTAAAATATTCCGCATATACCCCTGTATTAGTAGCCAATAAACTATTCTCATAAAAATTTGTGCTTGTTTCCCACAAGCGCCTTCCAGACGGCATAGCATAAGCCGCGACCTTACCTTCGCTTACCATATAGAATTTCTTTTTATTAGGTGACATGGCTACAGGAGTGGGCTCTGAAAAAGGAAACACAGCTTTTTGCACTATAAGCTTATGCTTGGCTCCAGTAAAAACACTTTCTGTGGCAGAATTTTTATGTTGCACTTGCTCTGCACTAAGTCCCAGAGTGTACCATGCGTTACGCGTAGCTTCTTGTGCCATTGCAAAAGAGCATGAAAAGAGCGTGTACATTATAATGTATAAAATAAAAAAGTACTGCATAAAGTTCCAATATGTTTTGAGAAATAATTACATTGTGGTTAGAAGTTTTACAATGAGAAAGTCCTGTAAAATCTTAAGTAGAGATAAATTACTATGCTACAGTATCAGCGGTATACAGCTAGTAGTATGTTATAAACATCTACTAAGGAACTCTCAGAGTCTTACATATAGTATCTATGCAGTTTCTTCAAGGTATTACTTTGTAATGTATCTTCAATCCTCTGCCAGTACCCCACATATTTCTCATTCTTTCTCAAATCCAAATCCCCAGCTACGCCAAAAGCGTAACGTGCCGTGCGCTGGGCATAGTCTGGCCAGTTTCTGCGCTGTTCGCTTTCGCGAATATTAGGGGCGCAGTTTTGCACAGCGTGAGCCACAGCCTCAGAGCTATGTCCCGTGGCTCGCATTCTGAGAGCAATCATGGAATCCACACGGGAGTAATCTTCCACGGTAATGTGCTGGCGTATGTTTTGCCAATGCGCAATATAAGTCGCTTCTGGGGTGCTTTGTGGTATATGTCGGGAGGGCATTTGTATTTGGCGTTGTCTTTCCCTTGAAGCATGTTCACGTTCCAGTTGTTGTGTCAGTTCATAGGCTTTTCTGCATATCTTTTGCTCAGCATACAAGAGCTTCACTTGCGGATAGGAACCGTCAGCGTTGCTGTGTTTGGGCTTACGATTTTCAAAGGCAGGAGCTCTATGTGGATGAATACATCCTGAGAGCTTTTTGTCCCCATATTCCTTATTCAGGCGTTCAGTCAGTCTATTGCTTATATCCCGATTGTAGGAGCTTTTTAGCTTTGGTACGGTCAAGATGCATTGATAGTTATGCGGCGAGCTTTCCAAAATAACGGCAGGGGTAAAACCGTCATTTTGGAACCGTTCAAGGCTTTCTGCGCTCATATCATCAATGAGAATATGGTGCTTAGAGGTGGACAAAGGCGTATAATAAATATTCTCCCCACGCTTTTGAAGGCGCAGTAATTCGTCCATACGCCCCCGCATTTCTTCTGCAGTGAAGCCATGCAGGGCTCCTTCTTTCTTGCCCAAAATAAAAACCTTTTTATCGCCATTGTGCGCCATTTGAATACACGTTACGCGGAATTTCTCCGCATTGACCGCGTGAGCATATTGCTCAAAGCACGTTAAGGCTGAAGAATCTTGTATTGGAGGATGAGCTTTGTTTTCTATATGTTCAAGCTCAAGGGCTTGTTCAGCACGTAATCTATACCGCCATAACTGCGCTTGCTTTGTGTAACCACGCTTATGAAGCCAGTCTTCAAAGCATGGAAATGTGGTTTCTTGCGACACAGCAGCGCGCAATTTTTGTATGCGTTCCTGATGCTGTTGTTTCAAGCTATATCGCGCAATATTCAGTATGGGCAGGCCGTGCTTAGCCATCTTGGGCAAGGTGGATACACGGCTTTTTCGATACTCTTGCTTGGCTTGAAAAAGTGCTTGCTTATAGTGTATTCTGGCTTTATTAACCGCCTTTTTATGGAAATGTTGCGCCTTTTCAGTTTGATATTCCAGCCATTCCTCATGGTTCAGGTTTGATATCGGTGCAGGAACTATTGAAGCCTCCTCCTTTTTCGGACTGCCAGAAGTGATGGCAGAAATATCAGCAGGAACGTACTCTCCAAGGCGTGCGCACAAATTTTTCATGCTGCAAGTACGATGCACCGATGAAGCTTTCACGGCCACTTCCTCTGAAGCCGTGGGCACAAAAATCACTGCGCCTGAGCCTTTCTTTTCAAAGCGTAAGCCCTTTTGCGCTAAATATTCATGCAACTCTTGCCACGTTTTAGCCTTACAAATGAGTTCATAGCCTTGTTCTTGGGCAATGCGCTGTGCGGATTTCTCGCCCGTAGCGCGTTCAAAGTTGGCGGCCTTGGGCTTGGGGGCGGGTGTGTCTTGCTTTAAAACGCGAGCGGTGGAACCGTCTTCTAAGACAGTGTATCTTTGTCCCTTTTCACTGCACCAGCCTTGCTTATGCTCAATGTGCGCAAGGATTTTATGGGCGGCATTTATATCAAAGCCCTTGTGCGGTTGCACCACCTTATGCGTCATGGGGTGCGTTCGATTGACCGCCAAGTGCATATGATAATTGTCGGTATCGTTGTGCAAAGCGTACACCACTTGATGCCCCTCCAAGCCCATTTTTTCCAAGAAAATATCTGCTATATCCTCCACATGCGCAGCAGAAGGCTGTTCATTTTCTCGCCATGAAAAAAGCCAATGCGTCACGGGCATCTTGCTTTGGACGGATTCTGAAGCAAGGGCAATCATTTCCAATTTCTGCGCTGTATGCGTATCCGCAAAGAAGCCACGGTGCCCGGTATAAGCCACTTTGGTATCAGGTCTTCTGTCCCTAACATTGCGGATATAGTCCACCAAATCGGCAATTTGCCATGCCTTTGGCTTGGTATAGCGCTGTGTTTTTATCTTCTTAACTATCATGCTGAACGCCAATTTCATTGATAGCGATGACCAGCATACGAAGCGCGTGCTCTTGCTGGCTGATGACATCATAAGGAGCGTGGGCAGTGCGCAAGGTTTCAAAATTGTGCTTGAGCAGACCACCAATACGGCGAAGCTCACGTATGGTGTTGGCGTCAGTATGCGACATGATGGGGCGCCCACCAAAGAGCCGACGGCGCACATATTCTGACAGCGACAGACCAGTGGTCAGTGTTTGCTGTTCTAAAAGCGCCACTTCCTTCTCACTAAAACGAATGGTGATTCGATGGGGATATTTGACCGGTCTTTTTCCGCTTCTGTTTTTCATGCTTTTGCCTTTTGAATTTTGCCTTTCTGCCTTTAAATGCGAAAAGTCTTCGCCGAGCATTGGGGTTTCCAAAGGGGCTCGCCCCTTGGCAGGATTGTAGTTGGCGTCAGACAGCTACAATCCTGCCACGAAGAACCCCCTTCGTATATGGGGCAAAACCCTTAGTTTTAGAAAAAAGTGTATAGTCGCTAAAATTTTGATTTTGGAGAAAATATATGCCTAAAAAAACACGTATCGGTGCAGAACAAATTGCAAAAGCTAAACAATTGCTTCATGACTTACCCCAAAAAGAGCAGGATAAGAGCCGAGAAGAAACGGCGGTGATTTTGGAAAAAAGCATTCTCAGGGCTGTGAAAAAGGGCTATTCAGTACAAGAGATTGGCATTCTACTCAAAGATGCTGGTTTGCCCATTCCCATAAGCCTTATACGCAAAGTCCTTTCTACCAATGAGAGTCAAAGGAAAAGTAGTCCAACCTCTCATGCACATACTGAAAACATAGGATAATATTGGGGCACGAAAAAAGCGGCAAGAATATTCCCTGCCGCTTTATGAGAATGAGATGGGAGGTGCGTAATTTTAACTTTGCCTCAACAAGTTAATTTACTATAAGTTCGTTTTGGAGGGGATATGATTACTAAAAGTAAAAATCTTATCACTGCTAGTAGCGGCTGGACTATTACTCGTAGTGATACATTGTCCGATTCAGAAAAACGTGAAGACGCAAGAATTGCTGCTGCTGTAGTGGCGAAAGTTATCCAAATGCAAAAGCACGGCATCCCTATAGCTCGCTACAATGCAAAAACAGGGGAGGTCTTTTTAGAAATGTCTGATAATACAGCTGGTGCGAACTCATAATGGCACAACCTAGGAAATCAGAAATACATGTCTAAGTGAGGTCTAATGAGTCAGAAAAAACAAGCATGACACTGCTTGAAGATTTTGTAGCTCATCTTATGTACACTCAGCATCGTCAAGCTCTATCATCCCAAGATAGAGAAAAGCCGCTGTGAGCATAGAAAAGGCTTCATAGTAATTGTTTTGTGTATAGCACTGCTCTTGTTTGGTGAATATCTGGTCGTGCAGGGGAGCTATAGCATCCACATTCCACTGAAGCAGGCATTTCTCACGAATATAAAACATGAATTCTTGGGTAGCAAGGGCAAGAGTCTTTTCAGTAATTTTGTTAAATTGCATGGTAGTATTTTGGGAATTTACATATTCTTTTGCTTCACTACCTAGCGAAAAGCGGAGCTCCTGTGTGCTTTCAAAATTTGAAATGGTGAATGCCTCAATACTGGGATAACTCAACAAAAATAGCCCTGCTTGCAGTGCACCATTGTCATACGGGTCTTGTAGCGTATCAATAAAATTTTTGATGACCGCGCTATCAAGATTCAGCAAGGGGTCACGGTCAAAAAGATAAAAAATAGCAGATTTATCTACCGGGAAATCCTTTTCATTGATAAGCTTTTCAAAAATTCCATCCAAATATTCCGTGTCAGAAATGGACGCCGCTCGTGATGAAGACGTATTTATGACTGCAACGCGAGAGTTTTTATTCTCATTATTTGTGAAACGCGAAATGCCATTTCTTCTTTCTTGGATAAGGTCATAGCCAAAAATATCACAAAAAATCCTTCTCAATAGATTAAATTCAAGCTTTTCCCCTTCAACAATGAAAAGGACTTGGCCTATGCTTTTGTCTTTACGAATTTTCATGAAATGCGACCTCAGTGTAATTAGGCAAACCGCCAAAAACGCCGCTCTCATACATCTTTTCAATATTTTGGGCTATACGAGGTTGTTCTGAAGAAAAACGTTTGATGGAACTACCTTCTGCGCCTTTAAACTCCACAGCAAATTCTTGGTCTGGACGCAAAAGAGAATTGCTCAGTAGGTTGGTGGAGTGGGTAACAATAAAAAGTTGCGATTGGGAAGCGCTTTTCATAAAAAATTTCACGAGGAGTTCTTCCAGTTCGTTGTGAAAGCTATTAGAAAATTCATCAATAATCAGCATACAAGGTTTTGACGTTGCATGGAAAAATAAGGGCAATGCTTCGATGAGCGCCTTTGTGCCGGTAGATTCGTATTTAAAAGGAAGAGAATAGCCGGCGTCTTCTCGCGTTAAAATGAGCTCTTCATGAGGAATAGGTATGGGGTTCATACTTGAAAGCTGTCTAGATTCATTGGTATACGTCACTTGCTGTTTGAAATTATTTTTACTGAAAAAGGCGTTGATAGCGTCAGCGCCATGTTCTTTCAAATAATTGGGCAAGGAAAATTTCATATTTGCAGTGTACTTGTAATCAGCTTGGTCAAGATAAATGGAGCTTGTCAGAAACTCCATAAGTTTTTGCAAAATAGGACTAGAGGCAAACTTTGTATTAAAATACAGTGTGCGCAGAAAGAGCTTGCCGCTGGGTACATCATTGTCATCATAATGGATTTCTTCATCGATGTATGTTGTGGCGGAGAGCCCTTGTCTATCCAACATGACTTTCTGGTCAACGATGAGTTTCTCACTCAAAAAGTTCTTTGAACCATCCCAAGAAAATGCATACGAAATTTTTTCACCTTCAATCAGAAAGTGATACTCAAGCTTAAAAAAATTCTTCTGCTCAATTAAGCTCACATAGGGCGAGAAATCTATATCTTTTTCGCGAAATAACAACTCCAGAAAAAGCTTAATCCCTAGCAATACATTAGATTTGCCAGAGGCATTGGCACCAACAAAGACTGCCCCTTTTAAACAACCATTTTCTGCGATATTTTGCGGAAGAATGGTGTAATTGGTCTTCTTAAAGTCAATTTCTGTTCTTTTATTAAACGATTTGAAATTTTCTAAAATCAGTTTTGTAAGCATAATCACCTCTTTTTACCAAGCTTTTCTGTGCTTACCCTACACAAAAAAAATGTAGATTGCAATTTTTTTGCATTCATAAAAAATAAAACAGTAAAAAAATTACGTTCATCATAAAGAGGGTTAAAGAAGCAAAGATTGGTATGCCGTTCTAAGGGGTTTGCCCCATAGAATATTAGATATTTACTTGCTACATTTTCCTGTACTTGCGCAGTTATGCGTATTTCAAAGGAGTAATGTATGGTAAAGTTAAGCAAAAAGCAGGAATTGGTGTTTCAGAACCTGAGGATGGGTTTGAACAATAAAAGCTATTGCTGCCAATCTTGGGATAAGTATTAAAACCTTAGAATGGCATATTCGTCAAATAAAGAAGAGGCTTAATGTGCAAGGCTTGACTGGTATTATTACTGCTCTTCAGCCTGAGGAAAACAATGAGAGCAACCTTATTCTCACACCTAGGGAGGAAGAAATTTTTAAGCTTATCATGTTGGGAGTGAGCACAAAGAAAATTGCCCAACAGCTTAATATAGCAGAAAATACCGTTAGAAGTCACAGGGATAAAATTTTACTGGTTAATGATTGCACAACTATGTTGGAATTGCTAATAAAGTATCACGAAGATAAATCTAAGCTATGATTAGGTGGTGTTATGACTTTATCAAATGAACAAGTGTTGGACATAGAAGAAGAATTTCGCCAGTTATTATTACAAAGGCTTCCTCCAATTATTGCACGTAAAAACGTGGAAGTACTCCTTGGGGGAGTCATTGCGGCAAAGACGCTTGCCAATGCAGATTCGCGTGGGGATGGGCCCATTGGAGCCATGACCATAGGAAGAAATGTTGCATATCCCACTACGGCGCTTATTGATTGGATTATCGCTCGTATGGGTGTGACACGTATAAAGCAGTTTAGCGAGCTTTAGGTGGCTTTAAATTGTTGACAGCATCACGAGTTGCGCTTGGGATAAGATGCGCATATCTCATGGTCATGCCTATGGTTTTGTGACGCATAAGTGTTTTAATTTTAAATATATCCGTACCACCTATGGCAAGCCACGAAGCAAAAGTATGTCTTAGCGTGTGAAAAACAATACGGTGCTGTCTGTCTTGAGGGGAGAGTCCTTCATTCAGATTGAGCGAGTCTGTAAGGGCTCTAAAGGATTTTGAAAGAGTATCGCGAAAATTGCCGCCATATTTGGGAGGAAATATAAGCCCCATGGGTCTATATGTTCTTTTGTGTTGACGAGAATCAAAGACGCTCATGGCATGGTCATTTAAGGGAACTTTTCCGCCGGGCTTTCGATGTGCTTCATCGCGCACCGTGAGCATTCGGTTGTTCATGTCTATATCAATCCACTGGAGCCTTTGTAATTCGCCAAGGCGCAAGCCTGTGTTTAAAGACAAGACGATGCAGTCATGTAAATCTTGTGAAGGCAGTGTTTTAGCAGTAGAAATCAAAAGCTCAGCTTCCTCTCCGGTCAAGAAACGTTGCCGTTCATTTTTAATGGGAGGGGTGATGACATTTACAATAGGGTTTGTGCCCACAAAAATATAGTGTTCATGTAGCATTGTTCTGCTTGCCAAGTTGAAGATTTGGCTAAGTATGCTTCGATACTGCTTTACTGTGGATGGGGAAAGTTGTGCGTCAGTTAGTGAGTTTAGGAGTTTTTGGATATGCTCATGTGTTATGGAGCGCATGGGGAGATGTCCAAGGGCAGGGTCAAGAACCCTGTAGTAGCGCCTTTTATCGTGTAGCCATGAACGTTTAGTACGCATGGTGTGAGGAATGTAGTAGTGCGAGAAGAACGTACTCAAGGTGATATTGGAAGCTTGTTCCATCTCGGCAGCTTGCCTTGCGATTTCTTGCTGTTCAAGCTTGGCTTGGCGCATTTCGGCAAGGCTTTGCGGTCCAGTGCCCAGCCTTTTATTTTCTCGGATTTGTGCAAGGACAGTGTTGGCTTTTTGAGCACTCCAGCCTCCACTTGCCCAGCCAAGACCTTCTTCAATGGTGCGCCCTTTATACTGATGGCGAATGGAGTAATATTTATCTGCTTGTCCATTGCGCATTTTACGAGTAGAGTGCTCATAGTACCGTACATTGGGAAATTTTGTTTGGAATTTTTGTATTTTCATACCCCCATATGCCCCCAGATTTTTCAGGAAGTCAAGGGCTAAAACAGGAAATATTTATGTGTAACATATTGAATTTAATACATCATGGAAGTCAAAGGCCGTCCAGGGTTTCCCTTAAAATCCCTCGGCCGCAAGGCTGTGCCGGTTCAAGTCCGGCTCCGGGTACCATTTTTTCTAAGCGATTAGAATGAATGGAGATAAGGAAAGGTCACTATGACATGGCGTTGAGCTTAGTTATGGTGGCCTTTTTTGTGTGCATTTTAATCCATTTTATAATCCTCTATAATTATTAACTATAGCCTTTAGCTATGATAATTAGCCTCATATAATCCCTCGTACCTCTTCTCTCATTCTTATCTCTATAAACTGTAGTAATCATTACTATAAGTTTCAACTCCCACTTTTGCCTCATACAATTAGTGTGCATTCTTGTGTGCATTGTGTGCATTCATTTGCTTGTTTAAGCTTTTTGCAGTGAAAGACTAGTATCTTACTCGAGTTCTTTTGCGAAAAAACTACTATAATTATTAATTGAAATTAAGCCTCAAGGTTCACGCCTTGGGGCTTTTTTGCGTTTAACCATCTAACAAAAGGAGATTTATCATGTCAGGTAAATACAGCGTAGGCAACATTGTCGACACCCCAAAA
The DNA here is from genome assembly GCA_964370835.1 of uncultured Desulfovibrionaceae bacterium. GTDB lineage: Bacteria > Desulfobacterota > Desulfovibrionia > Desulfovibrionales > Desulfovibrionaceae > CAYJAD01. The sequence continues at coordinate 22,889 of CAYJLO010000014.1, read as the reverse complement.
GGGAAAATCAAAATATTATCTTATACAGCAGGAAAGCGTTTGCCCGAAGGTAAAAGATTGCACCCAAGAGCAACCATTGAATTTCTGGCTACTGGAGCAGTCATTAATATTCAAACAACAAATATCAGCACAGGAAAGTTTAGCGATTACAATGAAAAGACGGTATATGGCGTGGGATCTATTGGTTCTGAAATTACAATACCTCAGCGCCATAGTAGCTCACCCGTAAGGCGCGTCTACGCCCTGTGGGCGAAGATGCTGAAAAGGGCTTATGGGAACTATAAAAGCCCTTATGTAGGGGGGACTGTAGATGATATGTGGCACAGTTTTACCAACTTCTTACAGTCGGTGCCTAGTGTACCCAACTACCAACAATGGTTGGATGGTGAGAGTTAATGGCTTTAGATAAAGACACACGAGTAAAAGGAAATACTACGTATTCTGTGGATACGTGTATTTTCATTACCAATAGCGAAAATGCTACGGACGCGTCTAACCGACGTTGGAGTAATGAGAAAGCCGCTCCATCTTTGGGATAGGTGAGCGAAAGCAAAGAGCGTCAGGAACATAAAAGTATATTTCTATTTTAGTGTGACAATCTGTATGAGTTCCATAAGTGTTGGGAATACGGGACTCATAACTCGAAACAAAACACCCCCACGGGTGTGGGGAAGACTGATAATGCCACCACTCAAGCGGTGATTATTCAAGTTTATGGCGGCTGGCCAAAAATTTGCGCTCATTGTGGTGTGGAAGAAAGCGAGCATTGGTTTCGTAAGAACTTTGCCAAAACATGGGCGGCGTATGCCCAGCAAGGTGTGAGCTATACAGGGCATATGGGTGGCCTTGTGGGAATTGCTAATTCCAGTGGCGGTCACCTGGCAAGAATCCCTTTGCCAAAGCTTGTGTGTGGGGGATACAGAAAAGGCAAAAAACATAGCTCAAGATGCCCTATAGGAAAAGTCTGTAGTGGCAAGTTTTCTTGCTTTAAACGCACATATAGGCGATGAGTAGTATAAGTTGAACATCAAAATTGCATATAAAAAACGGCTTTCCTCAGCGGTGAAAGCCGTTTTTTTGTGCGAAAATTTCACTTTTTTTGGGCGTATAATTTTCATTTTGCCGCTGTAAGGAATTTCTTGTAGCCGAGTTTTATTTATGTAGGTAGTTACACTTTTGTTGCTCATATAGCCGAGTTGTAAAGGGCACTTTATTTGCCTCTTCCTGCTGCTGATTTGCCCCTGAGATTCACACATATCTTCACCAAGCTTTCAACTTTCTCCCCTTCAAACTGCACAACTTTCTTCCCTCTAAACTGACCACATATTGCCGCTGAGTTTCAGTCAAACAGACCACGAGTTCCACACATACCGTCACCAAGCTTCTAGTTTGTTGACCACATGCGGCACACGTACTGCCCTCAAACGGCACAAGTATCTTCGCCAAAATTCCCCTTTTTTTGCCCTCAAACCGACACTTTACCCAAACTGTACAAAGGCAAAATACAAAGACACACCCCGCCCCAACATTGCTTGCTTATTTTTCCCTAAAAATTCCGTAAAAAGTGATTGTCTAATATAGTTTTTTTTAGCTTTTTATGTAAAATTCATTGCCTTCTTATTTAAAAATTTTTTAGCGTCTTTTTTGAGTCCCTACGATGGGGGGGGCAGGGTGGTAACTGTCAGACACGGCTCCTGAATCCTGCCAAGGCCCCGCTTCAAAAAGGGCCCCTCTGTACTCCCGAAATGCTCGGCGAAGACTTCTCGCATTTAAAAACAAAAAGGCAAACCACATGCAAAACAAATAACGATATTTGAGTAAGCGAATTACCATCAGATTGACAGAAGATGAGGCACGACGACTTCATGAGTATACCGACATTGCGCAAGTATCCATATCAGATTCTGTGCGCAAAAGACTCTACGGCGATAGACCTCTTATCCCCAAAACTGATTTACTCATGATAAATAAACTGCGAATGATTGGCGGTTTGCTCAAGCACAACTTCACCACATTGCGTGAAGCTAACGCACCGCAAGAGTGCTTTGACAGGCAGGAACACGCACTATAAGAGCTTGTGAAAGCTGCGCGTAAAATTGGGGTTGATAGAGATGGGTGACGCTAAAAAAATTATGGCAAGATAATGTAAGAAAAAGAATATTTCTTCTTAATATATTTATAAAAAATACGTTGAGTTAGCATGTTCAAAAGTTTATACACCATTTTGCATAACGTAATATATTGTTATATTGAAAGAAGAAAAACAACAAAGGGTATACTTAGTGCCGAAAGGCAGGTGGAAAATAGCGTACAGGTAATGCATTGCTGCACCAATACGCCATGGCGTGTGGCCACAATGGAGCCCACCACCGCCGTGGGCATGGCCCCTATGATGCACATGATAGTGAGGCTTTGCCCCTCAGCGCCGTATAATGAGCCTATGCAAAACATGACCGCCGGGCAGACAAAAAGCTTTATGAGCACGAGAGCTCCTTGCAAAAGGGTGTTTTTTTGGCTCATGCTTTCCTTTTCCCTGCGGCGCAGTCGCCACGCATGTATCTGGCGTACAAGAGTTATGCCAATGCAAAACAGAGCACAAGGGGCGGCGGTTTTGCCAAGCATTTGCGCCGTGACCAATAAGGTATCCGGCAAAACAAATTCCCCAAGGCCAATGCACGCCCCTAAAATGGAGGCCACAAGATTGGGATTGCCAAAAAGCGCCATAAAGATACTTTTGGCGCTGTCTTTCCAATGTGCGCCTTGTGCACTGGAGGCGGTAACGGACAAAAATGTATCTGTGGAAATAAGCGACACGGCAGGCAAAATGGATAAAAACGCTGCAATAACAAGCGCTTGTTCATTATTTGGAAATAAGAGCATGATGGTGGGAATGCCCATAAAAGCCGCATTGGATAAGGCGCTCACCATGCCGCCCATGACGCTGTCACGCACAGGATACTTAGCCATATACAGACACAAGGCCACAAGGGCTTGCGTTAGCATCATACCCCCGATAAACCCCACAGTGATGCCCCACGATATTTGCTCTATACGCATTTGAGCCAAAATGCTAAAACGCAACAAGGGCAAGCTGAACCAATACACAAATTGATTGATGCAAGACGATGTTTCCTTGGGTAAAATGGTAAATCTTTCGGCCAAACAGCCTAAAAAGATAACACAAAAAAGAGGAAGCATAATAAATATCATATGCAGCATACAACGCTCATTTGTAAAAATGTATCAAAATGTACGGCAGTATAGGCAGGTTTATAGGCTTAGGCAAGGGCTCATTTTCTCTACCTTATTAAGATAATACGGACACCTTCATGCACAATATTGTTTTTATCGCGCCGCATACAGAAGTCTACAAGATCGCCAAAGAAGTGGCTACAGAAATGGGTATTATAGATATGGTATACCTTGTCACCTCCTCGCTGACGGAATGCCTCAATGTGGCAAGGGAAGCGCAACAAAATGGTGCAGATGTTATCATTGCCCGTGCATGGACGGCAGACCTCATTGTCAGTTCAGACATTGCCATTCCTGTGGTGTATATTCCCATAGGCATTCAAGATCTTGCCGAAACCCTGTATCAAGCACGTGAAAAAACAGGCCTGCAAACCCCACAAACAGCCCTTATAGGCTCTTCGCAAATGTATGGGCAATACACCACCTTTGCCGAGCTTTTAGGCATGAACCTCACCGTATATTATAGTCAAAGTACTAAAAATTCCCTTGAAGATGTGGTGCGTGAAGCCGTAAGTCACGGAGCAGATATTATTGTGGGCGGCATTACCTCTACCCTTAAAGCGCAGCAGCTTGGCGTGCCCAGCGCGCTTCTTGTTTCCGGTAAAGAATCCGTCTGCCAAGCCTTGCAAGAAGCGCAAAAAATTGTCTACGCACGTAAACTTGAACACATTGAACAGCAAAAATTACGCGCTGTGCTCAATGCTTCGCGTGACGGTATTATTTCTGTAAACCCTGAAGGACGTATCACCCTTATTAATTCTGCCGCTGGGCGCATATTGCAATTGCGCAGATTCGAAGAAGGCCGCCCCATAGCTTCGGTTTTTCCCGTGGTTGAAGCCATACAGGCCATGAAGCAAGGAGTAAGCGTCACCGACGAGATGGCTACCCTTGAGCAAAGGGAAATACTGTACAGCATTCTCCCCATGCGCATGCGCGGAGAAAACATTGGTAGCATTATTACCTTACAAGAAAAAAGCTCCATTGCCGCCCTTGGCAAAAAAATCCAAAGAGCCTCTGACGGCTTGCAAGCCCAGTATACCTTTTCTCATATTCTGGGGAATTCCTCAGCTCTTTTTAAAGCCACAGAAAAGGCAAAACGCTATGCGCAAAGTGAACATTCCATACTTATTCTTGGGGAAACAGGCACGGGTAAGGAACTCCTCGCCCAGTCCATACACAATGCCAGTTCCTTAAAAAATGGCCCCTTTGTGGCGGTAAATTGCGGAGCCTTTGCGCCTAGTCTCTTGGAGTCTGAACTTTTTGGCTATGAAGCCGGCGCGTTCACCGGCGCCAAAAGTAAGGGTAAAGCGGGGCTTTTTGAAATGGCCCATGAAGGCACGCTCTTTTTAGACGAAATTTCAGAAATGGATTTGCACGGCCAAAGCCGCTTATTGCGTATTCTTGAGGAGCGCAGCGTCATGCGTCTTGGCAGTACCAAACAGACAAAGGTGCATTTACGCATTCTTGCTGCCAGTAATGTGAATCTTCAAGAGCGTGTGGCTCAAGGTTTATTTCGTCAAGACCTGTACTACAGGCTCAAAGTGCTCAGCGTGCAATTGCCTCCCTTACGCCACAGGGAAGGCGATGTGGCTCTTTTGGCGCAAGCCTTTTTGGAGAGAACCCACGGGGATACTATTACTCTTACTGCCAAGGCTCTAAACCTTTTGCAACACTACCTCTGGCCTGGGAATGTGCGCGAATTGCGCTATACCATAGAAAGCCTCAGTATGGATTGCCAACATGGCCTCATTGACGGCCCCTTGGTGCAAGAAACATTAACTATACAAAACTTTACCCCAGTGACCAACGTGCTTACGGGAAAAAAGCAGACGACCCTCCAACCCACGCATATGCCCATGTCTTCCTGTTCACGCGCATACCTTATGGACCTTTTGGAGCAGCATCACTGGCATCAAGGTCAGGTGGCTGCGCAACTTGGCATCAATCGTAGCACTCTGTATAGGCACATGAAAAAACTTGGTATTAAAAAAAGTTCTCTTTCGTAAAAAATTCCTTCAGACGCCTAAAATGTGCATCAAAATGGTGCAAAACTGTGCACTGCATCATCTTATTGGTGCAGCGTGCACTAATTTGTGCAACATATGTCTGAAAAACATCTAAAATATAACACTAAAAAAAGTGGCATACTCATTGCATTTTATCTACAAATATACCATTTGGTACTATTTAAGAATAAATGTAGATACACTTTGCGGGTACATCATCTTTGTTGCATGAACGACAAGTCATTGCCCCAGTTTCATGGATACGCTGAAAATACCCAGGGCTCCTTTGAGTGGGTATAATTTTAAAGAATATATATTTTTCATACGGAGAACCACCTTTATGAAAGCTTATACACGCACCTTAACGCAAGAGCATATGGACTTTTTACAGCAACTTTTTGAAGGTGAAGTCATCACTAGCGCCGAAGAATTGTATGTATACGCTTCCGACGCTAGCAAAAAACAAGGTACCCCTCTTGCTGTGGTCTGTCCCAAAAATGTGGAACAGGTGCAAAAAGTTTTGGCCTTTGCCAATGAAATATCGCTCCCCGTGTACATTCGTGCGCGCGGCACCAATCTTGTGGGCGATTGTGTGCCTGTGGAGCCTGGTCTTGTCATCTCCACCTTGGCCATGAACAACATCCTTGAAATTTCCAAGGAAGATTTTGTGGCCGTGGTGGAACCCGGCGTCAACACAGCCGCCTTCCAAGAATCCTGTGAAGCCATGGGACTGTACTATCCGCCGGACCCTGCCACGGTAAAAGCTTCCACCATTGGCGGCAATGTGGTCACCTGCGCCGGCGGTATGCGTGCTTTAAAGTATGGCGTTACCAGAGACTTTGTGCTGGGTATGGAAGTGGTCTTGCCTAGCGGTGAAGTGGTGACCTTTGGCGGGCGTAATCATAAAGATGTGGTGGGGCTTGATATTTCGCGTCTCATGGTGGGGTCGGAAGGAACCCTCGGGTATATCACCAAACTTTGGCTAAAACTCTTGCCAAAGCCCGAAAGTTCCGCCTCCATTCTCATCGGTTATGAGAACCATGAAGCGGCTCTCACAGCTGTGGGGCAAATATTGGCGGCGGGGGTCTTGCCTTGCGCCATGGAATATATTGGAGAAAAAATTATTGATGTCATGAGCCAAAATGGCTCTGTGCCTTGGCCCCAAGAAGTGCGCTCTGTATTGCTCATACGCGTGGATGGCAGTGCCCAAACTTTGCCCTTTGAAATTGAAAGCATCACCTGCAACATCCCCACGGCCATATGGCATAAAACGGGCATGGGGCAGGAAGAAGAAAACCTTTGGGAAATTCGCCGCCGCATCAATCCCACGGCCTTTCTTATTGCGCCCAATAAGGTGAGCGATGACGTCACCGTGCCGCGCGGCTCCTTGGTGGAGGCTCTTAAAGTCATTGAAAGCATTGCCAAGGAACATAATGTCACCCTTATTCACTTTGGCCATGTGGGCGATGGTAATATTCATGTGAACCTATTGTATCATGCTGAAGATACAGCTGAAACAGAGCGCGTGTTTAAGGCCAAGCTTGCCATTAATAAGGCTGTGCTTTCACTTGGAGGCACGTGTTCCGGAGAGCATGGTTGCGGCATCAGTAAGGATCCCTCCCTGCAAATTCCTCCTCGCGAGCAAGAAATTATGCGGCATATTAAGGCCGTCTTTGATCCCAAGGGCATCATGAATCCGGGCAAGGGGTATTAAGCATGAGTAAGCCGGAATGCACTCAATGTGGAGCTTGCGTGGACGTATGTCCCGTTTTTAAGCTCTTTAACCGTGAGCAGTATAGCCCCAAGGCCAAGCAAATTCTTTTGCGTAAGGGCTGGGCCGATGACGGCCTGCTAGATTGGAAAAAAATGCTCTTTTTGGCAGGGCATTGCACCTCTTGCGAACGCTGTAAATCTGTGTGCGCCGTGGGGCTTTCTGTGCCCGAGGCACTAGCCCGCGCCCGCGCCAAGCACCCACAATGGCAACAATATGCGTGGCGAGAATGGATTGACCGTGGCAAGCACCTTTGGCCCATAGCTTCGCGCATGGCACCCTTGGTTCCCAAGGGGGTCTTGCCGGAAGATATGGCTACTTTGCACGCCAGCGCTTTAGCCATGAAAACACCGCAGCCTTTGGCACCCTTTATACGTTTACAAGACAGTCACCCAAAAACTTTGGACGGAAAAAATACTGTTCTCTTTGGCGGGTGTACTGCCACGCGTTTGCGCCCGGCATGGGTAGATAAAGCTCAAAAAGTCTTACAACATTTAGGCGCAAAAAGCGTATCCTCCAAGCAATTCACGTGCTGCGGCGGTACCCATGAACATGCAGGCATGTTTGACGCCAGCCAAAAAGCGGCTAAGCATAATGTGCACGTATGGAAAGAACTTGGCAAGCCTATTATAGCAACCTTTTGCGCCTCCTGCGTACATTCTTTGCGCCATTATCCACATTTGCCCATGGTACTGAGCCAAGAGGAAGCTCCTGAATGGATGGCCTCCATCATCCCCTTAAGCACCTTGCTTCAAGCTGAGCACACCCAAAACCTAGAGCAAGAAAAAAACATGCCCTTGGGCTATCACTCCCCCTGCCATTGGGGCAAGGTTGATGCGGATTTACAGTGGCTGCATAAGGTGCTTCCGCATATGCGCAAGGGCACTTCCCCTTGTTGCGGTTTTGGAGGAATTTTGAAGATGCTCAATCCCAAGCTTAGCAAGAATATGGCCGAGGCCTGTTGGCAAGGGCTTGATCCGCAAAATATAGGCACTGTGCTTACTGGGTGTAGCGGTTGCACCATGCAATTAAACGCCCATGCTCCCGAGGCTCCCGAAACGCCTGCGATGCCCGAAACGCTTGGGAAGAATACGGTATATCACTGGCTAGATGCCGTGCAAATAGATTGATAGTGTAGAAAATGATGTGCGCAGGAGGCAAGATGTCTGCTATGAACTTTCCAAAACTTATAAAAATACGCCAAAGCTTTCCGCGCCCACGGGTGCAAGATATAGCTGAGACCATGGGGCAAGAAGTGGGTAAAATCTTGACTCATGCTCACATAGGAGCAGGACAAAAAGTGGGTTTCACCGTGGGAAGCCGCGGTATTCAAAATATTACCGTCATGCTTAAAGCTGCCATAGATACGGTGCGCGCCGCAGGGGCCGAGCCATATTTGCTTTCGGCCATGGGCAGTCACGCCGGCGGTACAGAGCACGGCCAAAGGGAAATGCTCACCAGTCTTGGCATCACCGAAAAAGTCCTTGGCGCCCCTGTACTCACCTGCATTGAAGGGCAAGAAATTGGTACAACTCAAAGCCAGTTGCATGTGTATATGCTCAACACGGCTTTTGAAATGGACGCCATCATCCCCATTAATCGCGTGAAGGCACACACTTCCTTCAAAGGAGAGTATGAGAGTGGCTTGCTGAAAAAATTGGTGGTGGGTCTGGGGGGACCTCAAGGGGCCAAGCAATTTCACAGCCAAGGCAAAGTGGAAGAACTTTCGTCGCTATTACGCGATATGGGGCGCGTAATCATAGAGAAAATGCCCATTATTGGCGGCATAGCCATTGTGGAAAATGCCTATGAGGAAACAGCACGCATTCAAGGCATGCTTGGGCACGAAATCCTCACAGAAGAGCCCAAAACTCTGCTGTACTCAAAGACCTTATTGCCAAGCTTGCCTGTGGAAAAACTGGACGTTCTGGTGGTGGAACGTATGGGAAAAAACTTCAGCGGCACGGGTATGGATACCAATGTTGTCGGTCGTTTATATATTCAAGGCGAAGCGGAGCCGTGTAAGCCATTTGTGCGCTATCTTGCCGTCATGAACCTTAGCGAAGATTCCCATGGCAATGCCTGCGGTATCGGCCTTGCAGACTTTACCACCACAAAGCTTGTGGAAAACATTGACCGCAAAGCCACCTACTTTAACTGCCTCACAGCCACCTTTCCCATGCGCGCAAAAATTCCTGTATACCTAGATACAGAGCGCGAAGTTATGGAAACCATGCTCACTTGTTTGCAAGGAAGCACCCCGCCGGAAAAGGTCAGGCTTGTGATTATTCCCAATACACTTCTCTTGGAGTCTTGCTATATTTCCGAAGCTTTACTGCCAGAATTACTAAGCAATCCTTCCATCAACATAGAGGGCGAATTAGAAAATATGCGCTTTGATGCCCAAGGGGGCATGGAGCAAAGGGTGCATGTACCCTTTGCTCATAATATAGCATAGGAGAGTTACTGTATTGTGGAAAAGAAGACCCGCGTTCAACGTGGTGAGAAGCATATATTGCCACACGAAGCTGATGTTGAGCACAAGGTTTTTGTGCGTTTTTTAGGAAGAATGCTGGAAGAGCGTTTGTGCAAAAAATATCTATGTCGCAATGACAGTTTTTTCAGTAATCACTTGACATTTTAATTGGTTACTTGTATATTTGTCTGCATAATTTGTGATTTTTATACTTTGCATTGGCGTAAAGTTATTTTGCGCAAAAATAGACGAAATGATGATGAAGAAAATAATTATTTCAATGTGTTATATGTAAAAGCATGCTTTTGTGTCTCGGAAAATCGAGATGTGAATATAAAATTCAATATGGTGGGCAGAGCCCACTAGTTGATGCAAGTGCTTACCTATTGTAGGAAAGCAAGTGGCGCGAAGTACCGTGGGTGCTCTTTATGGATATCTAAGTCTCCAATATGTATATTCTAATGCAAAAAATATACTGGTAGCTGAAACAAAAGAGCCCTAAGTCTGACTTTTTTGTACTTTGTACAATTTTTCCACAATTAACCGGAGGAGAACTTTCATGAAAAAAACAATTGTCACCCTGTTAAGCGTCGCTATGCTGTTTGGTACATTCACTGGATACAGTGGACAGGCTCAAGCAGCAGGCACACAAATTTTGACCATCGGAACCGCTGACTCCACTGGAACCATGTATCCTGTGGGTGCTGCCATTGCGTCCGTTGCCAATGACAAGGTTGAAGGCGTCAAAGTTAATGTGGAAACTTCCCCTGGATCTCCTGCCAACTGTGTTAATATTCAGGCAGGAAACATCCAGCTTGCCACCATTGCAGGCGACACTGCCATGCAAGCTGCCAATGGCCTTGGTGCATTCAAAGGTAGGGCTTGTCCTGACCTTCGTGCCGTATGTGCTGTGTATGCATCCATTTCTAACTGGATTGCCCTTAAGAACAGTGGTTTGACTTTGGTCAATGAACTTGGTGGCAAAGTGGTGGTGGTTGGACCTGCTGCCTCCACAACAGAAATCTCTGCTAAGGCCGGCCTTGCAGGCGCCGGTGTTACCCCTGCTGAAACTGTTAACCTTGGCCTCGGCGATGGCGCCACTGAAGTTGGTGATGGCTTGCGTGATGCAGCTCATGGCTTTGCAGGTCTGCCCATAGGCGGTCAGCTGTCTGTGGCTCAAACCAAGGACTGTGTGTTCCTCGGATACACAGACGCCGAACTGGATGCCATCATTAAAGCAAACCCCTCCTATTACAAAACTACCATCCCTGCTGGCACATACCCCGGTCAGGATGCCGACGTTGCGACCTTCGGTACCAAAGCGTTGATTGTTGTGAATGCAAATATGGACGAGAAACTGGTCTATGAGATTACTAAAGCCATCAACAGCAGCATTTCTGATTTGACTGCTGCACACGCCTCCATGAAAGCCATGCTAGATCCCAAGTTTATTTCTAATGATCTGTCTATCGAACTTCACCCTGGCGCTGCTAAGTACTACAAAGAGCAGGGCATGATAAAATAGGAAAACACGTAACGTATCCAGTTTCAGTGCGATCTGCCGTTTGGGCGTCTCGCTTAATCGGCAGATTATGATTTCAAGAGTGGCTTGTGTTCAAGCAAATAAAATAGGAATGAGGTAATTCATGAGCAAAGAGAAGGTTGACAAAGAAATTGATGTATCTAGTTTAGACAGTGAGCTGTCCGTTGCGAAAACCCTAGAGGAGGGGAAAGGCTCTCTCTTCATCAAGGTAGCTTCTGTATTTGCATTCCTCATGACCTTTTTTCACATTTGGACAGGAGTTAACGGACAATTTAACTACGTTACCCAGCGTGGTGTTCACTTAGCCTTCGGTATTACCATTCTTTTGCTATCCATGCCACTATACAACAATTTTTTTGGCAAAAAATTTGCTGCAAGCAAGGTGTTTCGTGTGGGCGCACGCCTGTTTGACATAGCTTTGATTATGGGGATTTGGATTGCAGTGGCCATTGCACGCGATGAAATTGCTCACATCTCTGAGCGACTTGGCATGGTTACCGATTGGGCGACCCTAGCCGGTGTCATTCTTCTCTTTGGTGTTTTAGAATGTACCCGCCGTTCGCTGGGGTGGATTCTTCCTATTTTAGCCATGATCTTCATTGGCTATGCGCTTGTGGGGCCTCACCTTCCCCTTTCCATCGCCCATAGAGGGTATGGTATAGAGCGGATTTTGCAATTCCTCGCCACAGATCTCGACGGGATTTTCGGCACCACCATGGCCGTGTCAGCCACAATTATTTTTATGTTCGTCATGTTTGGCGCTTTTCTTGAGAGATCGGGGTGTAGCCAGTTTATCAATGACCTCGCCTTCTCGCTAACAAGTCGCGTTCGTTCTGGGCCTGCGCTGTCTGCTGTGGTGGCATCTGCACTTATGGGCACCATCAATGGCTCCGCCGTGGCAAACGTGGTGGGCACCGGTACTTTTACAATCCCCTTAATGAAATCTCGCGGCTATAAGCCAACCTTTGCAGCAGGTGTTGAATCTGTTGCCTCCACAGGTGGACAAATTCTCCCTCCAGTCATGGGGTCGGGGGCATTTCTCATGGTGGCGTTCACCAATGAGCCTTATATTACCATTGTGATTTGTGCAATTATTCCTGCCATTCTCTATTTTGTTGGTGCGGCAACGGCCGTTGTTTCTCAGTCTGAAATTGCCGAGATTGAGCTAGTGGATCCTAAGGAAATTCCCCCAGCCAAAGGTGTCTTGCGGTCTGGGTGGATTTATTTGCTTATCATTGGCATTCTTATTTATTGTCTGCTGGTGGAGCAATTGTCCCCACTGTACTCCGCACTCATTGCAACTGCTACTTTGCCTATCGTTATGTTTTTTGATAAGCAGAAGCGCTTCACCATCAAGGATATTGCGCCAGCCATGATAAAGTCTGGCTTTAGCGCCATTAGTATTGTAATGGGATGTGCTTGTGCAGGCATCGTGGTTGCCATGACCGCCCTCACTGGTATTGGGGTTGTGTTTGGAGATATGATGGTCAGTGCAGCTGGCGGAAATCTTTTTCTCTCTCTTCTTTTTACTGCCATGGCTTGTATTATTTTGGGTATGGGGCTGCCAACGACCTCTGCTTACGTCATCGCCGCATCCATTCTTGCCCCATCGCTGGTTCAGTTGGGTCTGCCCATGTTGACTGCCCACCTTTTCGTATTCTACTTTGCGTGTCTGTCCGCCATCACACCGCCTGTTGCTCTGGCAGCATATGCAGGCGCCGGCCTTGCCAAGTGTGACCCCATGCGCACGGCAGTGGAAGCGTGTAAGCTAGGTTTCGCTGGATTTATTGCTCCTTTCGCATTTTGCTTCAACGAAGCCCTTCTGCTGAGAGGAGAGCCTACAGAAATTATTATTGTTTTCATGTCTTCATTGATAGGAACTATTCTCATCTCCATGGCATTCCAAGGTTGGATGCTCTGGAAGCAAAACATGGTTGAGCGAGTGATTCTTGTCATGGGCGGCATGCTCCTTTTCGTGCCAGATACTATGACGGATCTCATAGGGCTTGCAATCTTCCTTGTCATGCTGCTACTGAATAGGAAAAAATGGTATAAGGTGAAGCAAACTGTTGCCACATAACAGCGTAGGGTAAAGGGCATTTGCCGTACGAGTGCCCTTTACCTTGCTTTTCTCAGTGCCCTTGATGAGGCTCTCATTGCAAAATATACGTATGGCCTTCTATGTCATTGAAAATAGCCTTTATCTTGATATATCAAGATAAAGGCTATTATGGGTTATTCATGTCATGTGGCTACACAAATTTATTTCTGTCTTTTATCTCAGTGTCAACACTTTCAAACAAAAATAAATCTTTTGTCAATATATGCCCAAAAACATAGAGAAATTAAAAGTGTTTTTATGGGGTGTTGTCTTTTTCGCCTTACGTGGGGACATCTTCATCTCCTTTTTCTTTGATATGTCGTTTCGATGAAAAGCTGTCCGCATTAGTGTAGCCTATCCACAAAGGCAAGAGCAATTGCGGCTGACATGGGCTGCCCTTTAACAAAATGAACATAAAGGCTAAGGTAAAGGCAATGCAATATATGGATAAATTGCATTTATGGTTTTGCCTTTTTTTATGCTTTGCTAAGGCCCATTTGTGTATGGCAGATTATAAAAGTTTGGTGTGGGGAAACGTTAACAAGGAAAAGTCTCATGAGCAATTTTGAGCGGCACCATGCGGGATTTTGGGTGACGCTTTAGGGGAAGGGCGTTTGCAGAGATTTGCCCTTAACCTTCGTCTGTGGAATTTCCCATCATCATTTTGGTGTATACCATGAGCTCTTTATAGGAAGAAACATACAGCTTCCCATAAATATTTCTATTGTGGGTTCGTATGGTGTTGATGGATACTTTTAAGATCAGAGCTGCCTCGTGGGCTGTATGACCTTGGCTGTAAAGCTCAAATACGGCGCGTTCTGCCTTGGTCAATGTTTCAAGTTGTTCAATGAATGTGCGGTAAGCAGAAATGTCAGCATTGACAAGCTCGCGCTTATCTTGCGGCAAGGTATTTTGGGTGGATTCCAACTGATCACGCAATTTTTGTTCTTTGGCGCGGAAAAAATCTATGAGTTCATCGAATTCATCAATATTTGTTGTGATATTTTCACTATTTTTCACCTTGCGGATAATGTTGAGAATGGGGGTGGAATAGCGATGCACAAAATAGTACGACAAGACTGTAGTCACCAAGGTAAAGAGTAAAATGGAAACACAAATGATGGCGTAATTTTTAAAGATGAGTTCTTCTAGCTTGCCCTTGGGGTAGAGAGCTAAAACTTTCCATTGTCCCACACGTGACATGAGAGCTTGGGGAAAAATGCGTATGTCTTTTTCCTTTCCCACAAAAAGCTCTTGTCCGTATTGGTAGGTATTGTAAAACTCTCCTTCTTCCACGCGCAAGGGCTTTTCGTTGGCCATATGGGGGAGAGCTGCACCGTGTGAAAAATCCATATCCACGTGGAATTCGGGCTTTTGCCCATGGCCAGTGCTTTGCCAAGCCAAAATGCCTGCCATATCTTTCGCAGGGGAGAGAATATGTCTATGCGACAGATTATAGAGTAGCTCACTAATTTCAAAACCACTTAGTCCGTAAAACTCTCCCTCGCTGCCAATGACAGGGGTGGTTATGAGCAGAGCTTTTTCCCAGGTATTTTTAAATTGGAAGGGAAGGCTTAAAAAATAGCTTTTGGGAGGAAATTCATTGGCGTGGGTGGCAAGGTATAAAAATTCCTTTTCGTGAGCAGATACATCAAATTCCAAGTCCCAGTGATTGTGCAATTCAAAGGAAAAGTCGCTGGCTATGGACGGCACACCTCTAAAGAGAAAAATAGTGGGGTTGGCATCATTCACCGAACTGATATTGGTTATTTTTAAATACACGCCACTACGAGAAAAAGGGTGTTTGTTGGTATCTTCGTTCATGGAGATGTCAAAGGTTACAAAAGCACCACTGGATTTAGAGATGAGCAAAGCCGTTTTTAATGCTTGGCTCACTTGCTTTTCTAACTCGTAAATACAACGTTTATTGTTCTTAAACTCTGAAAAAAGTACATTATTTTCTCGAAATGAGCGCTCTATAATATGGCTGATGTTTTTACTTAGATTGACCCCATAAGCTGAAAGGGTGTTTAATTGCCATGAAACGCTTTTTTCATAGGATTCAGCGTAGTTGTTTAGGGCTAGAGAAATAGTTCTTTGTGGCGCATCCAATTCTTCAAAAATAAATAAAAATACAAAAATGCATAGAAGCATAACAAAAATCAACACCGAAAAAAATAAAAAAAGTCTATTTTTTAAGGTGTATGATTTATTGCTTAGCAAATTTTGAAGAAAGGATAGGGGCTTCATGAGCGATGTTCTTTTTCCAAAAAGAGAACTTTTTCTTGCAATGTTTGTAAAACTGTATCCACCAAAAGCTCCAAGGTTGCAGGGCTTTTATCTTCGGTTTTAAGCCATGCTTGACGGCCCTCGTTAAAAGCTATGCGCAATGCTTGTGCGTAGAATTGCTCCAAGTATCCGTAAAAGTCAAAAGTGGGTGCTACCACAAACTCTGACGTGTTTTTCAGCGTGGCAATGGTTGTATAGAGCGAATGATAGCTTTCTTTGGGATAGGACACTTGCCCAATATTTTGGGAGAATTTCTCAAAGTCATCTATGCGTACGGGCATGTAGCCTCCTTGAATAACAAAGGGGAGGTTTTGAGCTTCAGAAACTATCCATTTACAAAAAATGGCAGCGGCTTTTTCTTTTTCAGGAGTGGATTTTAAGGCTACAAGACCAGTTCCGCGTTGTAAATCCACACGTTTGGCATCAGCAAAGCGTGGCACGGGTAAAATTTTGAGGGGCAAGGGTGTCTTGGTGTTGTCGCTGTGGGTTACGCTATCTTTGAAATACAAGACACTGGCTGTGGACTCCACGCCGGCAATGGCTTCATTAATCATGATGGCCTTGGTGGAGTAGCCAGGCATAAGGCATATTTCCCCTTTGATGGCAGCACGGGCCAAGGGACGCATGACTTTTTGGTATATGGCATTGTCCCAAGGTACAAGGGTGTCGTTATCAAAGAGTGAAGCTCCTAGAGATTGCATGTTGACCATGGGATAATGAATCCAATCATCATACATGAAAAAGGCTTTACCCCCAGACCATGCATAATACTTTTCTGTTGCTTCAAAAACCCCTTCCCACGTGGCTAAATCTTCATACGTGTACCCAGTGGCTTTGGAAAAGTTTTCAAAGGTGTGGGCATTGATGAAAAAAGCATTGGAGGATTTGGCCAAAGGAAAGAGTTTTAGCTCAGACCCTATGTAGCCTTCTTCTAAAAATTTAGGCACAAAAGCAGCCAATTCTTCCTTTGTGAAGTGGTCTTTCCAATTCAAAGCAATGTCGCTACCCATGGCGTAAAGCGTTTTGGGATAGCAGACAAATATGTCGGGTGGCTCTGGCGAACCAGGTTCTTTTTTGGCAGACGCCACCAAGGGATTATGGATGGCTGTGGAGTTGGAAACGGAGGTCACATTGACCACTATGCCATGCTCTTTGCCGGGACCTTGATTAAAAGCTTGCACAAGTTCATTCATGGGGGAATGTGTTTGCGCTCCGTAGACATGCCAATAGGTCAAGGTTACAGGCTGTTTTTGGCTCATGGAAATGTCTTCACAAGCCGTGAGAGGCAAGCAAAGAAGTAGTATCACTATAAAAGGGCTTTTTAGCAAAGCAAATAGTGTTTTTTTTTGTAAGTATGTACTCATTTTCATAATGATTTTGACCTTTTTACTTATAATGGTCCAAATTTATTGCTTTGTCAATATATGTGCGAAGATGACACTTATAGGCTGAAATTTGTGACAGTGAGGTGTCAGTTGCAGATTTACTTGCATGTGTCGAAATTTTTTACTTAATATCTTAATATTGTTCATAATTATCATGTGATGATGACGCGTCTCATCATTGTGATGAATTTAGAAAAAAAGACTATAATTCACAATGGATAGATTTTTTTCATCAAAAGTAATTACAATGATGATGTCTAAGAACACATCCCGTAGTAGTAAGAACTCAACAAAGACAAATCAGGTTGGTTTACATGGGTCTGTATTTCCTTGGATGAAGGAATGCACACACCAAAAACGTTTGAGGAGGAGAAGCGTATGTGTAGCGTGGTTTGGATACTGTTCCATTTTCCTTTCCTTGGTAGTCCAAACTTATCTGCTCATGACAACCTTGCCCATGCTCAAAAAGCGCAAGGTCCGTCCACCTTCTCCCTAGTCCTTCAAAGTGAAAATGCAAAAAATATGCAATTTTCACTGGGACACAAAGCTTATATGGGTTTGTGCTCCCACCCACCTATTCAATGCTTCTCATAATATTCATTTTGGCGATCCATGAGGGGTCGCGAAGGCAAATCGTTAGCTGTGAGGATTAAAATATGCGTATTATCAAACATTTTGGTATTTATTTTGCGGTGTGGCTGTTATTGGCTTTTTTCACATATGATGCCAGCTCCATATGGTCTGAGGCAGCAATAGTTTTTGGTATTCTTTTCTTCCTCATAGCCTTGGCTCATTATTCTAAAAAAAGAAAAAAGCCTTCTTCATCATCTTCTTCCTCCAAAAAGGGAGGCGGGAAAAAGCGTAAGAGTCACGATGACGATGACGACGATGATGACGACGATGATGACGATAGAGGCGGCGATAGTGGTGGTGACAGCGACAGTGGCGGTGATAGCGACAGCGGCGGCGATGATTAAGTCTATTTTTCATGAAAGGGGAAAGAGTATGGTGTTACAACGTGTACTGACATTGACACTGTTTTGTATGGTACTGGCGGTTACGCCTCTTTGCGCGCAAGAATGGTATGTATCGCAGACCAATGGTAAAAATAGTTTTGCCGGTAAATTGCCTGAGAAACCTTTGAAAAATATTCAAAAAGCCATAGATAAAGCCGCCGATGGTGATACTATTAAAGTGGCCGAGGGCAATTATTTTGGCCTCATGAACGCCGGTAATATTTTGCTTAAAAAAGCTGTAACCATTGAAGGTGGTTATTCCAAGGATTTTAGTAAGCGCAATGTACTTGTCTATCAAACCAAGATACAGCCTGATAATAAGTCCAATAAATCTGGATTAAATCATCCTTTATTACGCATTATGGTGAAAAAAGGCGTGATTATGCTGGATGGCCTCTTTTTTGATAAAGGCCCTTCCAATAATTATCATGCCACCAAAGGACATATTGAGGGGCTTGGCGGCTTGCTGTTGCATCCACCCACCAAGGCCAGCACCACCAGTATTCCCAATGCTAAAATGCCGCTCATAGGTGGGCCTTCTTCTGGTGGCTTTGAAGGGGATTTGTTCATTAAAAATTGCATGTTCTTAAATGGCAATAATGCCGGCATACGCTTTCAAGCCGATGGCAAGGTAAGCATAGAGAATTGTGTTTTTGTGGGTAATGTCATGTCGGCGGTGGAACTTTATGGTGGAAAAGCCAATCAACGCGGATTTTTAGACTTTGCCAACAATACCGTATTGTTCACGTGGACAAGGACGCAAGAAATGTCTGACATGGGCTATGGCATTCGCGCCAAAAGCGGTATGGATTATTCCATACATAACAACCTCATGGCCTTTAATGCTTGGAGCGCCGTGGACGCTACGCATAATGATGCCAAGCGTAAACTCTCCATCGATAATAATATGTTCTTATTTAATAAACAGGGAGATTTGCTCATTACCTATGAGGGTACCCTCTTTCCTGTGACGGTGGATGTGTTTGGTGATGTGGAGTTGGAAAGCGCAGAAGGTAATGTGGCCCCCGAAAGCATGGATATCATAGCCAAGGCCGTACATAAGGACTATGCGGCGCATTTTCTAACGGCTTCGTATAAAGAAGAAGTGAGTCATGATCCCAACTCCCCTGCCAATCAGCTCCGAAGTATGCTTGGGCAAAATCAACAGGGGAGCATCAAGTCCAGCGTGAGCATGTATGCCAATCAATATCCTTTTGCCGAAGCCTTAAAACTTTTTGGCGCAGTGAAAGGCTATGGCGCACAAATTCCTAAATCCGGCACTCAAGCTGTGACCAATGCGAAAAAGTAAAGATTAGGGAACTATTATACAGAATTTAAAGAACGATCGGCTCGTTTTGGAAATTGGTAATGTCCTGAGCTGAATAGGTTCACAGAGCTAGAGTTTTTGCCTTGCTATGGCGTGTCAATGCTCGCACGTAGAGGCAAACCCACAAAAATGAGCCCATTGATGCGCTCATATCAAGGCAGAAACTCTGGCATAAAAAAGCTATGGTAAAGGGGTGTTAAAGAGAAAGCCTAGCTTTTTCTCCTCATAAACGCTGAAAAAGGGACGTCTTATTCAGCCAAACATAAAAGAGCTTTTATGTTTAGTACTCTATTTAGATTAAAACTCATGAAAAAGTTTGGTTATATACACTATGCTTTTTCACATAAAATGTTTCACAGACCGCTTGCGAACATTGCGCTCTTCATTGTGGAGTTTTGCGTTATTTCGTATGGTTATGTGCTTTTGCATAATGGTTTAAGCCCTGCGGATGTATCCATATCGTATTCCAAGTCCATGTATTTTACCGTGATTTCTGCCACCACGGTGGGATATGGAGACCATTTCCCCATCCATACCATTACCCAATGGTATGTTATCTTGCTTATGATTATCTACTTGCCATTTCGCTTTTTCTACACGGCAGGTATAATAGGCTTTTTATTCAAAAATTATAAAGATTTGAAATCAATTGGAAGGTGGTTTCCCATGTTATACGATCATATTATTGTGTACTGTAATGCCGAAAGTATTGAAAAGAGTAACTTTTTATGGCTAGACCGCTTTGTGGCAGAAAAAAAACGTTCTTTAAAATACGGTCAAAAAGATATTTTATTGGTGAATAACAATCAGGCCGCCAATGAAAAAATCATATCGTATTTTGCGGAGCACTTGAGCCAGAGCAAGCATATTCATTTGGTAAATAGCAATGTGAATGAAGAGGGCTTCTTTGATAAAATCCACATGGATACAGCCGAGCGTGTCTACGTGCTGGCCGATGAAAGCGATGCCAACTCTGATTCTGCTGCTTTTGATATTATTTATCGTATGAGCACCGAAAGCACCTATACCAAGGGCATTACAGTGGAGCTTGTGCACGATAATAATAGGGAGCGTCTGCGTAAACTTGGCGCCGATGTTATTTTGCGTCCCAATCGTTCCATGCCTGAAATGCTTATCACTTGCACCATTGCCCCCGGGTCTGCTCAAATGATTGAAGAAATCACTTCGCGCGGCGGTGATAGCATAGAGCGCTTTTCCATCCAGTGTGAAAACTTTGTATGGGGAGATTTGCTTTATCAACTGAGCATGCATGACATCGGCACAGCCACCGCTGTAATTTATGATGCAGAGCAGGGTGAACGCGTTGACCCCAACCCCATGGGTAAGGAAAATATTAAGGGTGCCAAGGCCATTTTAGTGCTTATCAATGCCATGAATACCAAAAGTTATGAAACTATTCAGCAAAGTATTGATGAGATCCTAGCAAAATTTGTAAAATGCCAATAAGGAGGCAATTATGTTAACATTACTGAAAGAAAACGCTAAAATATGTCTTATTATCGTGGCCTTAATGTTAACTGTGCCTTTGAGCGGCTGTGGTGGCTGTAGTAATATTGCACAAGAGCTGGATGACGATGATGATGACGACGACTTTGATAAGAAAAAGAAAAAATCCTCCAGCTCCAAAAGCAGTTCCAAAAGCAGCTCCAAGAGTAGCTCTTCAAAGCGTAAATAGTGCGCAATGATACAAGAATTTTATGAAAAAGAGGTAGCATATGAGTATTACAGATCCTAACGTAACTAAATCTTCTACCCCGTTGATAGTTGGCATTATTCTTGTGCTCATGGGCGCAGGTATTTTGTATTGGAATATGCAACGCACCGAACGCGTGGCAGGTCTTTTGGGCGAAGCAAAAGCCCTTTGTGTGGCTTTACCCAGCAATGCCAAGGTGGATAAGGCTTTTCAGAATAAGCTGGTGTATACCACGGGGCCTTTAGCCACGGCAGGTAAAAGTCTTGATCCTAGTTTGGGTTTTGGTCTTGAGGGCATAGGATTTTCTAAAAAGGTTGAATATTACCAGTATGTGGAAAAATCCACCAAGAAAAAAGAAAAGGATGCTTCCGGTAAAGAAATTACCAAAACTGTGTATGAATACAAAAAAGAGTGGAAAGATGAGCCGGTATCCAGCGCGGGCTTTTCCGATAAGAAGCGCGAAAATACCTTACTTGTAGATGGTATGGAAGAAGACGTGGTTTTTGGGAAAAACATACGCCTTGGGGCCTATGGGGTTGTTGAAGAAATTCTTATGCCTTTAGCCCATCAAAAGGCTGAAACCACACAAGAAATTTTTGCTCCATTGAATTTGAGTCAAGAAGAAATACAAAAAATGCACGATTATATTTTGGCCCAAGGGGATAGGGATGCTGAAGGCATTCGTGAGTTTTATGAAGAAGATCAAGAAGGCTCCCTTGTGCATGTGGTGGGCAATACGTTGTACTTAGGTCAAGAAAGTGATGACCCCGACGTGGGTGATATTCGCATTACCTATAGTATTGTTCCTGCACAGGAAGTAAGCATCGTGGCAAAAGCGGAGGGTGCGCAGTTGGTGCCCTATACAAGCAAATCCGGTGAGCCTTTTAGTCTTATTCGTCGTGGTAAAGTGAGCATGGAAGAAATGTTTGAAAGTGCCAAAAATCAAAACGAAACATCAGGTGTTTTCTTTATGATTATAGCGGCTTTATGTGTGCTTGGCGGTGGCTTTATTGCCGCGCGACATTGCATGGCAAAATAAAAAATGAAAAACAGGAGCCCTTGCCAAGGTGAGGGCTCCTGTAAAGTTGCATGTACTTTTTTAGACTACGGAGGATAATTATGAATCAACAGTATACACAATACGCCAAGAGCCTAGGTCCGTACACTAAGCCCTTTATAATGTTACTACTGGCCATGATTTGCGTGTGTAGTGCCTCCGTAGCCCATGCCAACAAGGTGTATTTATCGCCGAAAATATATAATGTCATTTGGAGCGATGCATCCATCAGCGTGTATTTCAATGCCGATGAAACCATGTGCCGTAAGGCTTATGGTGATGAATGGAAGCAAAAGTGCAATGCATGGCTTGGAAAAGCAGACACTGCCCCCCAAGGTCTTGAAACCCAAGGCTGGCCTCAAGGTGAGTGGATTTGGCAAAATTCCACCACCTTACGTTTTACCCCTTCAGAGCCTTGGACAGAAGGCACCACATACAGCTTGGACTTGAGTCAGCTTTCTTTGCCAGCGCGTGTGCAGTTAAGTAACACCAATTCTTCATTTTACACCATTCCGCTCAGCGCGCAAATGGGGCAAGCCAAGGTGTGGGTTGACCCTTCGCCCAAGGCAGAGCATGGTGTCTCTTTTGCCATGCGCTTTAGCGCTCCCATTGATGAAAACACGCGTCTTTTTTTACAAGAAAATGCCTGGCCCAAGACTCAAGGGAACTCCGGTCTACGACTGGCTCCCGGTAAATGGGTGTGGCTAGATGATAATACGCGTGCGGTGGTCAATGCGCGCATTCTTACCCTGCCTAAAGAAAAGAGTACCGTAAGTATCACTCTGCCAGCCATTCGACCTTTGTGGCAAGAAGGCAATAGCTGGCATTTTCCCAAAAGAGATGCCGTGAAGGATGTGGTGGTTCCCGGCACAGCTTCACTGTTTACCTTGGAAAAGTCGCAGCTTGAAACATGGCAAAATAAAGCCTTGCAAATGGAACAGCATTTGGTGTT